>CAXBRZ010000021.1:2500-16176 GCA_963978075.1 uncultured bacterium
CTCGCCGCCAGGTTGCCCCGCGCTGCCGCTCGACTTGCATGTGTTAGGCACGCCGCCAGCGTTCAATCTGAGCCAGGATCAAACTCTTCAGTTATATATCTATCGAAGATAACTAAAGTCGCTTGTCCCAAGCTCCTGAACAACTGACTCTCAATCCTTTCGAATCAAGAATTACTTTGCTTGGATCTTGGTACTCGCTATTTGCGTCATATGACGCTTGACGCGAGTCCCCACACAAATTACCTGCTGATTCTTAAACAACGCCCAGAGCGCGGAGGCTTTGGGAAGCGGCAACGGTTGCAGAGCAACCGGCACCAGAGAGTCCGCTAGTATAGACGAGTTTAGGTACCCGTCAACACCCGCCGGCCAACTTTTGTGAACTTTCTTGCGATGCGTTTTCGCGCATCCGAGAAGGCTCGGCAGCCGCTCCGTTAAGGTCGCCCCGTCGGGAGGGCGCGCAGTATATCGCCCCTTTTTGGGCTGTCAAACGCCCTTCGGCGGTTTCACTACAAGCTGTTGTTCTTATTGTTTATTTAGCAGGTTCACGCGGGCAAATCCGCGTTTTCCGACCTGGATGAGAACGCTGCGGCCCGGGTAAAGCAAGAGGTCGCGGTCGGACACTCTCTCACCGTCAATGCGAACCGCGGCCTGCTCGATCATGCGAACTCCGGCGCTGGTACCCGGGACCAACTGCGCCTCCTTCAAAATCACCGGCAATTTCACGCCTGTCGCATCGATAGCAATATCGATTTGTGCAATTTGCTCTGGCAACTGGCCTTCCCTGAACCTCGCGATAAACGAATCACGCGCCTGGCTTCCCGCACCTGCGCCGTGGAACCGATCGACCAGTTCGACGCCCAACTCGAATTTTACGTCCCGCGGGTTCCGGCCTTCCTGCACGGCCACTTGAAGGGCGGCGACTTCCCGCATCGGGCGAAACGACAGCAACTCGAAATAACGCCACATCAGCGTGTCGCTGATGGACATAATCTTGCCGAAGATCTCATCCGGCGCCTCGGCGATTCCGATGTAATTCCCGAGGGATTTGGACATTTTGTTAACGCCGTCCAACCCTTCAAGCAGCGGCATGGTCATGACGACCTGCGGTTCCTGACCATAGTTTTCCTGCAGGTGACGCCCCACCAGAAGGTTGAACTTCTGGTCGGTGCCACCCAACTCCACGTCAGCCCGCAGGGCGACGGAGTCATACCCCTGCACGAGCGGATAGAGAAATTCGTGCACCGCGATCGGCTGGCCGCCTCGATAACGTTTTGCAAAATCGTCCCGCTCGAGCATGCGCGCCACGGTGTATTGCGATGCAAGCCCGATCAGACCCGCGCTTCCAAGCTCCGTCATCCAGCGGGAATTGAAGTCAATCTTCGTCCGCTCCGGGTCCAGGATCTTGAAGATCTGGGCCTGATAAGTCCGCGCGTTTGCCGCGATCTCTTCCGGCGTAAGCCTCGGACGAGTCGTGTTTTTCCCGGTGGGGTCGCCGATCATTCCCGTAAAATCACCGATCAGAAAGATCACCTCGTGACCGAGCACCTGGAACTGGCGCATCTTGTTGATCAGCACCGTGTGGCCAAGGTGCAGGTCGGGCGCCGTAGGATCAAAACCCGCCTTGATCCGCAGGGGGCTGCCGCGCCCCAACTTCCGCCGCAAATCCGCCTCCAGCAGGATTTCCTGGGCTCCCCGTCCCAGTTCCACCATCTGTTCCTCAACGCCCAACATGACCGGCTCCCGACAAATTCAGCGAAAGACAGCGCAATGTAGGGTTCAGGGGCCAAATGCGCAAATCAGGCAGTGCTGACCGCTCCGCGAGCGCTGTAACACAGCGGTCCGCGCGGCCGTGCTACGGTCTCCTTTCCGCCACTGGACGTGTATGGCCATGGATACCCCGGATTTTTCCAGCCCAGCCAACTTCATCAACCGCGAGTTGTCGTTTCTGGAGTTCAACCAGCGGGTTTTGGATCTGGCCCAAGACCCGACGGTACCCCTGCTCGAACGGTTGAAATTCCTGTCCATCAGCTCGGCCAATCTCGACGAATTCTTCGAGATTCGGGTGGCCACGCTCTACGAGCGCAGGGAGAGCGGCACCGCGGGAATGAGCCTCGATGGCCGGACTGTCGCCGAACAGATCGATGCGATTCACGAGCGCGCGCGCCGTCTCGTGGCAGAGCAGTACCGCGTACTCAACGATGAACTCACGCCCGCACTCGTCAAGGCCGGTATCGACCTCGAATATCGGCCGACGATGAGCCCAGAAGAAGAAATCGCCCTGGAAAGAAATTTCCAGCTGAACATCGAGCCGGTTCTGTCACCGCTGGCTCTCGATCCGGCACGGCCGTTTCCGCGCATTCAGAACAAGAGCCTGAATTTCATAGTCCGTCTTGAAGGGACCGACGCCTTCGGACGAGACACCAATCTCGCCATTGTCCAGGTTCCGAGATCATTGCCCCGGGTCATACGATTACCAGGCACCGAAACCTCGGACCGGCTACGGCTAACCTACATCTCGGCAATCATCCAACGGTATGCCGGACATCTGTTCGAAGGGATGACCGTCAAGGGCTGCTGGCAATTCCGGGTAACCCGGAACAGCGACCTTTTCGTCGACGAAGAAGAAGTTGACGACTTGCGCAGGGCGATCGAAGGCGAACTCGCGGATCGGCGCTATGGCGACGCTGTGAGACTGGAAACGTCCGACGATTGTCCGCCCGAACTGTCCATGTTCCTGCTTTCTCAGTTTCATCTTGCGCCCAGCGACCACTATCTACTCGCGGGTCCCGTCAATTTGAACCGTCTTGCCGCTGTCTACGACATTGCCGATCGGCCCGACCTGAAGTACCCCGTATTTACGCCAGGCCTGCCGGCGCGATTTGCAGACGCCGACGTATTTTCGGCGATCCGAGAGAACGACCTGCTCGTCCATCATCCGTTCCAGTCGTTTGCCCCTGTCATGGATTTTCTCAGGTCTGCTGCGCGTGATCCTCAGGTTCTAGCCATCAAACAAACGCTTTATCGCTCCGGTTCGGATTCCGCCGTGGTCGATGCGCTCGTGGAAGCGGCACTCAACGGCAAGGACGTGACCGTCATCATTGAACTCATGGCGCGATTCGATGAGGCTGCAAATCTTGAACTTGCCCGACGACTGCAGGAGGCGGGCGCCCACGTGGTGTACGGAGTCGTGGGCTTCAAGACCCACGCGAAAATGATCCTTGTTGTGCGCCGAGAAGACGGCGCATTGCGGCGTTACTGCCACATTGGTACCGGAAACTACCATGCGAAGACTGCGCGCTTTTATACGGATTACGGACTCTTTACCGCAGCCGATGCGATCGGTCAGGACATGCATGAGCTTTTCCTGCAATTGACGAGCCTCACGAGGACCCCGAGGCTTCGGAAACTGCTGCAATCTCCTTTTTCGCTGCACGATTCCTTGCTCGCCGCCATTTCCAGGGAAGCCGAGGAGGCACGGCACGGGCGCCCTGCCAAAATCATCGCCAAGATGAATTCCTTGATAGAGCCCAGAATCATCGAGGCTTTGTACGCCGCCTCATGCGCCGGTGTTGAAATCGACTTGATCGTGCGTGGCATTTGCGCGCTAAGGCCGGGAGTGCAGGGAATCTCCGACAACATCCGTGTTCGTTCCGTCGTGGGCCGCTTTCTTGAGCATTCGCGGGTCTACTATTTCCACAACAAAGGTCGCCCGAAAGTTTGGTGCTCAAGCGCCGATTGGATGGAAAGGAATTTCTTTCGCCGAGTCGAGGTCGCAGTGCCGATTGAGCGCGCAAAGCTACGCGATCGCATCATCGGAGATCTGGAATCCTGGCTTGCGGACAACACTGACGCGTGGCTGTTGCGCCCGGAGGGCCATTACGAGCGACTGCAACCTGGGGACGAGTCGCCCTTCTCGTCACAGGGCGCGCTGCTGTCGCGTTATTCAGAATCCTGATTCAGCAAAATTCGAGACTGACGCCGGCGGCGCGCAGGTAGTCGGCCTCTTGCGATAAATCCGCCCGCGTCAGCGGATGTTCGGTCAGCCAACCGCGTGGGAAGCGGACGCTAAGGCCCCTCGGTTTGGCGCTGAGCCTTATATTTGGCAGCGAAGCCTTGCTGCGCCCACGATGCAGCAGCACCGACATCCGCAGGATGACGGCGAGATAGAGGACGCGGACATGCCATGGAGGAACCAGGTCCTCGGTGGCGTCGTCCAACAAAATTTTCCGCCGGTGAGCCCCGACAAGACTTGCGACCAGCCTCTGTTCTTCTTTCGGGAATCCCGGAAGATCCGCGTGGGCCAGAAGATACGCGGCATGCTTGTGATGGCCAGAATGAGATATATCCAGCCCGATTTCGTGCAGTCTCGAAGCCCATCGCAATGCCTGCTCCGCCAACGGATCCTCAAGGTCCCATGTGCCAGCCGTCTGGGCCATCAACTGGAGGGCGGTATGCTCGACTCTCGCGGCTTGTTCTTCATCCACATGAAAACGCGTCGACATCGATCGCACGCTTCGCTCGCGAACATCGTCTTCGGGTCTCAGTCGCCCGAGCATGTCGTATAGCAGACCCTCCCTCAATGCGCCGTCCGCGACTTTCATGGACGAGATGCCCAACGTCTCAAAAACCGCCGTCATGATCGCCAACCCGCCAGGAAAGACGGGCCATCGCTCCTCATCAATGGAGTTCAAGCCTGTACGCCGCGTATTGCCGGCCGCCATCAGGCGCTGAGCCAGAACCTCAAGTCCGTCACGCGTGATGCCAATAGTGCCGGCATCCATTTCCCTCAGGGCTTCGGCGATGGCCCGGGCAGTGCCACTGGACCCTACGGCATGCTCCCAGCCGATCGCGCGAAAAGGAACCTGCAGGGGTTCCAGTTCAACATTACAAGCCATCACAGCCTTGCGAAAATTCCGTTCGGTGACTTTTCCATCGGGAAAGTAGGCCGTGCTGACTGCGACGCAGCCCATGTAGAGGCTTTCAAGAATCCGATGCTCGTAGCCGTCTCCGATAATGCACTCGGTACTGCCACCACCAATGTCGACGACAAAAGTTCTTCCGCTCTCAAGGGCGGTTGTCTGTACGACGCCCTGATAGATCAGGCGTGCTTCTTCGATGCCGGAAATGATTTCGATGGGATGGCCGAGCGCGGCCCTGGCGCGTTCGAAAAATCCCGCCTTGCGACGGGCTTTACGCAATGTGTTGGTTCCGACGACCCGGACCGAATCAGCACGCATGTCCCGCAGGCGTTGACCAAACCGGGCCAGTGCTGCAAGTGCCCGGTCAGTGGACTCTCTGGAGAGCCTGCCCTGCTCATCAAGGCCTGCTGCGAGTCGCACCATTTCGCGCAGACGATCCACAATGGTCAATTGACCGTGGGAATACCTCGCAACCACCATGTGAAAACTGTTGGAGCCAAGGTCGACCGCCGCCAGAACGTCGGGAATTCGCGCGGACTGAGGCATTCAGGCGCCGCTTTGTCAGGCCGCGAACGAAGAACCGCAGCCGCAGGTGGTCTTTGCATTCGGGTTACGGATGACGAACTGGGCACCCTCCAGGCCCTCGCGATAATCAATCTCGGCGTTCACGAGATATTGGAAACTCATCGGGTCGATCAGCAGGGTCACCCCCTGATTCTCAACCGTCATGTCACCCTCCTCGATGGCCTCGTCGAAGGTGAATCCGTACTGGAAGCCCGAGCAGCCCCCACCCTGCACGTAGACGCGCAGTTTCAATGAGGGGTTGCCTTCCTCTTTGATGAGCTCGGCCACCTTGGATGCGGCGGCATCGGAAAACACCAGTGGCGGCGGCGGCAGTTCATCATTCATTCCACTGTTCTCTGTCATGAATTCATACCAATCATATACTTACGCCAATTCTAAAAGGCAGACGGCGGCGGGTCAAAGTGTTCGACCCATCCCCTGAGCGGATGACGGTCAGCCTAGCATTGGGACATGATGGGGGCGATGAAAGATGCGCACAACCTGTCCCGGGCCTCGGCCATCGGCGTCACCCTCCTGTCGGCCGGCCTGTTCGGAATTGCAACTCCTGCGGTCAAGCCCTTGATTGAGGGCATCGCCGCCCAGTTAGGAGCAGGACTGCTGTATCTCGGCATGGGCACGGGCCTCGGAGCCGCCTACGTTCTCCGCGGCCGGCCGCCGCCAGGTATTCTGCCCGCGGAGGTTCCCTGGTTGGGCGTGTCCCTGCTGAGCGGCGGGATTCTGGCACCATGGCTGATCTTCTGGGGACTCTCCCAGTCGACCGCAACCGCGACGTCTCTGCTCGCAAACACCGAGGTTGTGTTCTCGACGCTCCTCGCCCGCTTCCTCTTCGGCGAGCACTATTCCGGTCGTCTTTTCCTTGGCGTGGGACTGATCGTCGGCGGCGCCATTGCTCTGGGCGGGGCCGAGGGAACCATCGCGCCGCTGCCGGCGCTTGCGGTTGTCTGCGCGTGCGCGTTCTGGGGCGTCGACAACAACGCAATGCGCAAGATCGCCCATGCGGACGCCTCGTTCGTAGGCTGCGTGAAAGGCCTCGTGTCCGGCAGTACCAACATCCTGATCGCGCTGTTCTTGGGCGCCGGGGCGCCGAGCCTGCGGACATCCTTCTCGATCATGGCGGTCGGATGGCTATGCTACGGAGTGAGTTTCGGACTTTATGTGAAAGGATTGCGGGTCTTGGGTGCCGCAAGAACCAGCGCGTTTTACGGCACTGCACCGTTCGCCGGCGCACTGGTCGGAATCTGCCTGCTGAGGGAACCCGTGTCATGGAATCTGTTCGCGGCTGCCTGCTTGATGGGCGCAGGGGTGTGGCTGCACGTTATAGATCCCCATGCGCCCATGGGTCCGCATATCGTTGACGTCCCGGATGACCTTCGGTCCAGGAACCATTAAGGTGGCAAAGTCAATCAAGGCGACACAGGTCGTGCCGGTGAGCGCTCAGGAGAAAAACGCATGCTTTATCTCTGGTTGAAAGCTTTCCACATTATTTTCGTGGTGGCTTGGTTTGCCGGCTTGTTTTACCTGCCGCGCCTGTTCGTCTACCACTGCGACGTGAGGGATGAGGACGGTGAGAAGCGCTTCCAGTTAATGGAGCGACGGCTCTATCTATTCACGCTCCTGAACACCGGCATTGCTGTCATTTGCGGCATTGGGCTTTTGTGGCTTCAGCCCTTTTGGTTGACCCAACACTGGCTGCAGTCCAAATTGGTTCTGGTCGTCGCGCTACTGGGTTTTCAGTGGTCCTGCTGGAGATTGATCGGGTCATTCCGCGAAGGCAGGAACACGCATGATCATCGCTGGTATCGCCGATTCAACGAGATTCCGACCATTTTGCTGTTTGCCATCGTGATACTGGTCGTACTAAAGCCGGTTTTCTAAACGAGCCCGTCTCCCTCAGGCTCGTCGTACGCAGGCTCTGCATCAGGATCAAACCACCAGCCCGGATAGGGGGGGAGTCCTGCGGGAAATGCGAATCGCGCCAGTTCGTGCAGCGCCGTCTTGTAGACCTCACGCTTGAAATAAACAACTTCCCTGACCGGTTCCCAATAGTCGGCCCAACGGAATTGCTCGAATTCCGGAGGCTCGTCAGTGGCGTCAAAGCGTATACGGTCATCCGATCCACGGAAGCGCAGCAGCGCCCAACGTTGTTTTTGCCCGATGCAGCGGGGAATGCTGCTGCGTCGCATGTATTGGCGCGGCAATCGATACCGCAGCCACCCTCGCGTCTGTCCGACCAGATCGACATCCTGTGGCGTCAGGCCGGTTTCTTCTTCCAGTTCACGGAAAAGCGCATCACGAAAGGGCTCGCTGCGCCGGATTCCGCCCTGCGGGAATTGCCAGCCGCGACCTCCGCTCCGCCCACCCAGGAAAACCCTTCCGTCATCGCGCATCAGAACGATGGCAACGTTCGCCCTGAACCCGTCGCGATCAATCCAGTCCGCCATCATTCCTCCCGCGTCGGGCGATTCTTTCACAGGTCGATCGCCAGACCAACCGCCTCCGCGGTACACGGCAGGACGATTCCGGGGTAGTCTCCGAACCCACTAGATCCAAACCCGGACTCCCATGCGCCCTGATCGTCGCCCAGGCATCGTGCTGCTGATTCTGCTGGCGCTGGCCGCGTTCTCCCTGCTGGCCGCCATCAGTCTGGGCAGCGCGGGGCCTGGCGCACGCGATTTGTGGGGTCAACTGTTCGATGGCGGAGACCCGATGGTCAGGACCATTGTTCTGGACTTGCGCCTCCCTCGTGCCCTGACCGCCTTTGCGGTGGGAGGCTTGCTGGCGCTGGCAGGCGTGGCCATGCAGGTGTTGTTGCGCAATCCGCTCGCCGACCCTTATGTACTCGGAGTATCGGGTGGAGCCTCGGTGGCGGCGCTGGCGGCCATGCTGGGAGGCCTCTCGATGGCCATGGTTCAGGGTGCGGCGTTCGGTGGAGCCCTCTGCGCCACATTGCTCGTGTTTGGACTGTCTCACGGCCAAGGGGGCTGGACGCCCACACGCTTGCTGCTGACGGGCGTTGTGGTCGCCGCAGGCACCGGAGCGATTGTGAGTTTATTGCTCGCCGCAGGCGACCCCACCCAATTGCGCGACATGGTGTTCTGGTTGATGGGTGACTTGTCATTCGCCGGGTCACCGGCCGGACTTTTGCTGCTGTTGGCCATCTCGATGCCGGTCGGACTACTCGCCGCGCGTCCCCTGAACGTACTTGCTCGGGGCGACGTGCAGGCCCAGTTGCTGGGCGTCCCGGTTGGCCCCCTCAGGGTTGCCTTGTTTGCCGCGGCCAGCCTGATGACCGCTGTCACGGTCACGACGGTCGGCGCCATCGGCTTCGTGGGGCTTGTCGTGCCACATCTGACTCGCCTGGCGCTGGGATCGGATCACCGGCGGGTGATTCCTGCCGCTGCGCTGGCAGGAGGAATCCTTGTCACACTTGCAGACGTTCTGGCGAGAACCCTGCTCGCGCCTCGGCAATTGCCCGTCGGCGCACTGACCGCCTTGGTCGGCGTACCGCTCTTTCTTGTTTTACTGCGCCGCGCGCGCAACTTCACCTAGGGTGGCACAAATCAAAGCTTTTCCCGCGCCGCTTGCGGCCGCGTGTGCAGGTATTCCCGGCCGCGTTCCATCATCTGGCGGAAACCGGCAGCATCCTGGGACCGGACCACGGCACGGAGTCGCTCCACCGCGAACAGCAGCGCAGTGAGGGATTCGGTTCCGTAGTCGTTGAGTGCCTGAATTTCGAAATACAGCGCCGGACTTTCTTCAGCAACCCGACTCGCGACATCCAACTGCGAATCAAAAGTCGTGCTGGACATCTTTGCCAGTCGGGGCGCAGCCTCGCCGCTTTCTGCCAAGGCCGTAAAGAACGCGATATTGAGTGCGTGAGAAAGACCCAGCACGTACGCGATCAGGCGGTCATGTTCATCCAGTCCCATGACCACGCGTTCCGCCATGGTGTGGCGGAACAACTCCTGGGCCACACTCAAGGCTTCCTCGCAGCCCAGGTCGACAAAGATCACATGCCGGCCCGACAGCAGGTCGGTGTCCGGACCGAACATTGGATGGACAGACGTCACACGCACACCCGCCGAGACCAGCGCCTCGAGCCCCGAACGCAGTGGCGTCTTGATCGAGGTGAGATCAAATACGACACCGGCCGGTTTGTGCCGCGCCAGTGCATGCAGGGTATCCGCGGTAATCCCAAGAGGTGTCGCGACGACGATAAGGTCGTGATCCAACGGCCCGGATTGCCAATCCGGGCGGTAAGCGCATCCTTCAACCGGTCCGGCGGGGTCGGCCACTTCGACGGTATAGCCTTGGTTTGAGAGGAATCCGGCGAACCAGTGGCCCATTTTTCCGCGCCCGCCGATCACCAGCGCTCGGCGACCGCCGCCCTCACCCTCCGCGACGACCCGGATCTGTTCCTGAGTTGCGAGCGACGAGCGGATCAGCAACCGCAGAATCTGTTCGGCGAGTTCTGGCGACACGCCTTCGGCAGCCGCCGCCTCACGCACCCCAAGGACCACCTCCCGCTCACGACGGTAGTCGCGAGTCGGATGCCCGGTGGATCGCTTTGCCCGAGCCACTTCTCGTGAGATCCGCTGTCGCTCGCCGACCAGACCGATCAGCGTCCGGTCGAGTTCATTCAGGCGCTTGCGCAAGTCGTCAAGATTCGGCTGGTCGGTCACGGCGTCGCATCCCAGGGTCAAAACGGGCCTGAAATGGCCGGCGTCGGCTATTTTGGCACGATACGGCCGGCGCTCGCACTCGTCAGGATTCACGCTTACTGACGCGTGTGCCGCGACCGATTACCATCACGGAATGCACACAGTCCCCTATCAGACTCTCCCGGACCCCCTGCCGCCCGATCCACTGGCCATCGCCGCCCGATGGCTTGGCGAGGCATGGAAGTTGGGCGCACAGCCCAATCCCAATGCCATGACGCTCGCCACGGTCGGGGCCGACGGCCGACCTTCCGCCCGGGTCGTTCTCTGCAAGGACATCGTCCTTGAGGGCGGTTTCGTACGATTTGTCAGCAATTACGAATCCCGCAAGGGCAGCGAACTCGCCTCCGTGCCCCGGGCCGCCATCGTCTTGCACTGGGATCACCTCCACAGGCAGGTGCGGATCGAGGGCGTTGTCGAGAGATCGCCGACTGCTGAAAGCGACGAGTATTTCCAGACTCGCCCTTGGCAAAGCCGGGTCGGCGCCTGGGCGAGTGCTCAGAGTCGGCCGGTGACCAGTCGCGAGCAGTTGATCGAACAGTTGCGCGAAGCCGGGCGCCGATTTTCAACGCCCCCTGTCGGCCCGGACGCCGAGGGCATGGGGGATGACCCCGACCAAGAGGTGACGGTTCCCCGTCCAGCCTACTGGGGCGGGTATCGGCTTTGGGCCGATTCCGTCGAACTGTGGGTGGAAGGGCAATACCGCATTCATGACCGCGCCCGGTTTGAACGACGGCTGACGGCACGCGCGAATGGTGGATTCGAAGGCTCGCCATGGCAATCCAGCCGGCTTCAACCCTGAACCGGAATTCCGGTCCACTGCTTGAGGCTCGCGGCATCGACGTGTGCGTTGCCGGTCACGTACTCGTCAGCGGCCTCACCTTCGAGGTTCAGGCCGGCCAAATGGTGTGTCTCCTCGGCGCCAATGGAGCCGGAAAATCCCTCACCCTGCATACGCTGGCAGGACTGAGAGTTCCGTCAGGCGGAGACGTGATGCTCAACGGAAAGCCAGTGGCACACTGGCCGCGCAGGGAGCGCGCACTTCGCGTCGGGCTGCTGACGCAGGTCAGCGAGGATCCGTTTCCCGGTACGGTGATGGAGGCGGTCCTCGTCGGCAGACACCCCCATGTACAGGCCTGGCAATGGGAATCCCCCGAGGATGTCGAAGCGGCTCGGCAAGCCCTTGCAGATTGCGATCTTGAAGGGTTCGAGGACAGAGACCTCGATACACTGTCCGGAGGGGAGCGCCGGCGGGTGGCACTGGCTTCGGTGCTCGCCCAAGATCCTGATGTGCTGTTGCTCGACGAACCGCAGAACCATCTGGATCCACGCCACCAAATGGCAGTGCTGCGTCTATTGCGGGCGCGCGCTGACGCGGGAAAATCCGTCATCGTATCCCTGCACGATGCCTCACTCGCCAACCGCTTCGGGGATCTCGCGTTGTTGCTGTATGGGGATGGCAGGTGGTCGTTCGGAACGACCGATACGACCCTGACCGCGGCACTGCTCTCCGAACTTTATTCGATGCAGATGTCGGAGGTTTCGCTGAACGGGCAACGTCACTTCCTTAGCCTGTAAACCCGACCGCCCCCCGCATCGCCTCATGCAACACGCCATTGGATGCGAGTACCGTCGTACTCTCAAGACCCACGTCGTCTCCGCTCAGGGTGGTGAAGCGGCCGCCGGCTTCCTCGACAATCGTCACTAGAGCCGCGATATCAAGGATATTCACATCGGATTCGATCACAGCATCGATCTTGCCTGCCGCAAGCAGATGGTAGTGCAAAAAGTCGCCATACCCGCGGATGCGGCTGACACGCGACACCAGACGGCCGTAAGAACCCCACGCAGCAGAAGTCGCGAGAGTCTTGAGATTGCCAGCGGACAGGGCCGCATCCTCCACAGCTCCGGTGGTACTCACCCGCAGAGGCCTGCCATTCAGAAACGCGCCACGACCTCGCTCGGAGTAGGCCAATTCGCCGTACATCGGCGCGCTTGAAACGCCCAGCACCAGACGGCCCTCACGAAACAGCGCGATCTGCGTTGAGAACATCGGGTATTCCCGGACAAAGGCCTTGGTACCGTCGATCGGATCGACCAGCCAGACGGGAGCTCCCGGCCGGTCATCGCGCCCCGTTTCCTCGCCGTAAAATCCATATTCGGGGAAGCGCGCCGCCAGCACCGCACGTATCGCCTGCTCCGTAAGGACGTCGGCTTGCGTCACCGGCGACTTGTCGGATTTGACTGTGACCGCGAGATTTTTCTGGTACGTCTCGCGGATGACGCGGGCTGCGGCCTCTGCGGCCGCAAGCGCGGCGTCCAATTCGGGGCTCATGTCCATGGCACCGTTATGCGCAGCGCCGGCTGCCGTGTCAACGGCTTGACACATCCCGTACTGGACGTCACCATCCCGGCCGTCAGGTGACCCGTCGCTGCAAGGCGCGGGTTTAAACGGGAAGTCGGTGCGACCGCATTTGCGATCCAAGCCGACGCTGCCCCCGCAACGGTAATTGAGCCGTAACCGGATCCGCCGCCATGCGCGGCAGCCACTGCGGATTTTCCGCGGGAAGGCGATTCGCTGGGACGTTTCACCACGTTCCGCTCAAGAGCCCGGAGACCGGCCTGGCAATGTCCCCGCTGCACGGAGGGTGCAGGCGTACGTGACACGTGCGCCCGCCCGTGTCCGCGCCTCTCCCCCAAACGGTGGATTTTAAGTCCGTCGCCATGCGGGAGCGCATGGCAGGGAGTGTTGGATGCCTTTTTTCCGCCCACGACACCTGTCGGCGTCTTCCGTCTTTTTTGCTCTGTTTGCAGCACTGACCGCGGCCATCGCCGCGGAAACCGTCGGCGTTCCGAAGTCCGATGAAGCGGACGCCGGAAGCTGGGCAAATCGCCAGGAATACGTGATTGTGACGGCGACCCGCGAACCGGAGTCCGTGGCGAACATTCTGGTGCCCGTCACCGTGATCGATCGGGATGACATTGATCGCTCGTTGGCGATTGATGTCGCACAGCTTCTGGGTCAGCAGGCAGGCACCGACATCACGCCCTACGGTGGTCCCGGCCAGACCGTATCGGTGTTCATGCGCGGCACGAATTCCAATCACACGGTCTTTCTTGTTGATGGCATCCGAATCGATCCGGGCACCATCGGGGTGGCTGCCCTGCAAAACGTCGCACCGGAGCTCGTCGACCACGTTGAAATCGTCAAGGGCCCGCGCTCTGCGATTTACGGCACCGACGCCATCGGCGGCATCGTCAACATCATCACGCGTACGCCTCAAAGCACTGGCGCCACGACACTGGCAGGTTACGGAAAATTCAACACGCGCGAAGCGTCCGGCAATTTGGATCTCGTCGGCTCCAACGGGTCGCTCTCGATGACAGCGCGATGGCTGCAATCTGACGGCTTCCCGATTTTTGCAGGGGACACGCTCGATCGCGAGCGACCCGT
>CAXBRZ010000022.1:0-16113 GCA_963978075.1 uncultured bacterium
GCTGCGCTGGCCCTCGGAGGAGATGAGCGAAGGCCAGTTTCACGCCGAGGTCGCCAGGGCCACCGGGTGCCCGCTCCTGCTCGACCTGGGCAACCTCTACGCCAACGCCTTGAACGAGGGGAACGACCCGGAGGCCTGTCTGCGCGAGTGGCCGCTCGACCAGGTGGCCATGGTCCACCTCGCTGGTGGCGTGTTCGAGTGCGGCTTCTACTTCGACACCCACGCTCACCCGCTCGGCGCTCCGCTCCTCGCGCTGCTCGCCAAGCTGCTCGCTGTCAGGCCGGATGTCCCCGTCATGATCGAGCGCGACTCCAACTTCCCTCCCTTCGCAGAGCTGGCCCAGGAGCTCGCGGCTGTCCGCAGCGTCCGCCCGGCCCTGGGCGCCCAGGGCGGCACGCTGGCCTTTGCCCCACCCTCTGCGCCCGCTCGCGCGGGTGCGCTCGCGCCTTCGCTCGCTGCCCAGCAGGCAGAGCTCGCCAGGGCCCTAGTCACCCGCACGCCTGCTCAGCCAGGCTCAGCCGTGATGGCCACGTTCGGGGCGCCGGGCCTGGCCCGCACCCGGACGGTGCTGGAGCGCAAGCGCGTCGACGACGCGATGCCTCTGCTCGCCTTCCTGGGCCGACACTCTGCCAAGCTCCGGCCCATCGCCGAGCGCGCCATCGCTGCAGGCATCACCCACGTGGCATTTGACCGCGCTGGTTTCCGTTACCACGGCCGCGTCAAGGCGCTGGCTGACGCAGCCCGCGAAGCCGGGCTGGTTTTCTAAAGTATTTCAGGCAGGGATCCAACCATGGCGAGACCCGACAAGGCACCCGGCGACGACCTGATCGAAAAGCTCGTGGCGGTCAACCGCACGGCGAAGGTTGTCAAGGGCGGCAAGCAGTTCGGCTTCACGGCTCTGACGGTCGTGGGCGACGGCGCTGGTCGCGTCGGCTTCGGCTACGGCAAGGCACGCGAAGTGCCGACCGCCATTGCCAAGGCGATGCAGCAGGCCCGCAAGAACATCATGACGGTGCCGCTGCGCGGCGACTCCATCCACTATGCGGTGAAGGGCCGTCACGGCACGACCCGTGTCTACATGCAGCCCGCCTCGGGCGGTACCGGCGTTATCGCCGGTGGCGGCATGCGCGCGGTGTTCGAGTGCGCGGGTGTGCGCAACGTCCTGGCCAAGAGCTACGGATCGCGCAACCCGATCAACGTGGTTCGGGCGACGATCAACGCGTTCACGCAGATGTCGTCCCCGGATTCGATCGCTGCCAAGCGTGGCAAGACCGTCGAGGAGATCCTGGCTTAAGGCCGGGTCTGGAGAGACGACATGAGCGGCAAGATCAAGGTCACCCTGAAGAAGAGCACAGCCGGCCAGCTGAAGAACATTCAGCAGTCCGTCCGTGGGCTCGGTCTGCGTCGGATCGGTCATACGGTCGAGGTGCTGGACACGGCGCCAAACCGCGGGATGATCCGCACGGCGACGCATCTCGTCGCCGTTGAAAAGGCCTGAGGTAGGAACACATGAAACTCAACAGCATGAGCCCCGCCGAGGGCAGCAGAAAGCCGGCGCTGCGCGTCGGGCGCGGTGCGTCGGCGGGCCAGGGCAAGACCTGCGGCCGTGGCGTCAAGGGTCAGCGGGCCCGCAAGGGTGGCTACCACAAGGTCGGCTTCGAAGGCGGCCAGATGCCGCTGCAGCGCCGTCTGCCGAAGATGGGCTTCAACTCGCACGTCAAGCCGACGCGCGGCGAAGTCACCCTCGACACGCTGGCGAAGATCGCGGCGAAGAACGACGGCGCGGTGGATCTGGCGGCCCTGAAGAAGGCCAGCGCGATCCCTGCCGGGATCGAAAAGGCCAAGGTCATCCTCTCCGGCTCGATCAGCACTGCTGTCACCGTTCGTGGCCTCGCGGCGACGAAGGGCGCACGCGCAGCGGTTGAAGCGGCCGGCGGAAAGTTCGAGTAACGCGCCGTGGCCTCCGGAGGTTCCAGCGCGATGGGTGGGTTCGGTGCAGCGACACGGCTGGCCGAGATTCGCTCGCGCATCTTTTTCTTGCTCGGCGGACTGATCGTCTACCGCATCGGCACGTTCATTCCGGTTCCCGGGATCGATCCGATCGCGTTGTCGCGGTTTTTCCAGGAGCAGGAAGGCACCATCCTCGGCCTCTTCAACATGTTCTCCGGCGGCGCGCTTTCGCGACTGTCGATCTTCGCGCTGGGCGTCATGCCCTACATTTCGGCATCCATCATCATCCAGATGCTCGCAGTGGTGTACCCGCCTTGGGCGGAGTGGAAGAAAGAGGGCGAATCCGGACGCCGTCGGATCACGCAGATCACGCGCTATGCGTCGGTGGGTCTTGCGGTGTTCCAGGGTGCCGGCGCGGCTTACGCCTTCCAGAATCAGGGTGTAGTCCTGAATCCGGGCTGGTATTTCGTCGTGGTTGCGACGGTCACGCTGACCACCGGGACGATGTTCCTCATGTGGCTCGGCGAGCAGATCACCGAGCGCGGTATCGGCAACGGCATTTCGATGATCATCCTGTCGGGTATCGTCGCGGGCCTGCCGGCGGCGATCGGGAACACCTTCAACCAGATCTCGACGGGAGAGATGAACGCGGCGTTCGCGATCATTCTCGCGCTGGTCATTGCCGGCGTGACATTTTTCGTCGCCTGGGTCGAAGGCGGTCAGCGTCGAATCGCGGTCAACTACGCGAAGCGTATGGTCGGCCGGCAGATGATGGGCGGCCAGTCCAGCCACCTTCCTTTCAAGCTGAACATGTCCGGCGTCATTCCCCCGATCTTTGCGTCGTCCCTGTTGCTCTTTCCCGCGACGCTGGCGAACTTCGCCGGCACCGGTGTGGGGCAGTCGGGTTTCATGGGTGGCCTCAAGTCATTCATGCAGGGTCTGTCGGCGTCACTCAGCTACGGCCAGCCCTTGCATATGTTCCTGTATGCATTGCTCATCGTCTTTTTCTGCTTTTTCTACACCGGCCTGACGTTCAGCTCGCGTGAGACGGCGGACAACCTCAAGAAGGCGGGCGCCTTCATTCCGGGCATCCGTCCGGGGCAGCATACCGGCGAGTACATCGAGAAGGTGCTCACCCGTCTGACCCTGTGGGGCGCGATCTACGTGACCGCAGTCTGCCTGCTGCCCGAACTGCTTATTTCCTGGGGTAATGTGCCGTTCTATTTCGGCGGCACGTCGCTCCTCATCATCGTGGTGGTGGTCATGGATTTCATCGCGCAGCTCCAGGCGCACATGATGTCCCACCAGTACGAAGGTCTCATCAAGAAGTCCAACCTGCGCGGCTCCGGCCGTCCGGGCTCGGCGCCGTAAGGCGCCGAGCGGCGTCCCTCCGAGGTCCAGTCATGAAAGTCCGTCCTTCCGTCAAAAAGATCTGCAAGAACTGCAAGGTGGTCCGCCGCCGAGGGATCGTTTACATCATTTGTTCTGACGCTCGCCACAAGCAGCGGCAGGGCTGAAACGGCCTGAATCCGCCGGGCGGAGCCCCCCAAAAGGTGCCTCCGCCAGGGCCGGCCGCAAGGCCGGCAGGGTTGAAGAATCCCGGGTTTCTGGCTAAACTAACCAACTTTTCTCTACGAATTCTCAGGGCTGCACATGGCACGTATTGCCGGCATCAACATCCCGATGAACAAGCACATTGTGATCGGGCTGACCCACATCTACGGTATCGGCCGTACGACCGCCAAGAAGGCCTGCGAGGTCTCTGGCGTCGCGCCGACAACCAAGACCAAGGACCTCACGGAGGCCGAGGTCACGGCACTGCGTGGCTTTATCGCCCGCATTACCGTCGAGGGCGACCTTCGCCGTGAAACGGCGATGAACATCAAGCGCCTGATGGACATGGGCACGTACCGTGGCATGCGCCACCGTAAGGGCCTGCCGATGCGCGGCCAGCGCACCCGCACGAATGCGCGTACCCGCAAGGGCCCGCGTAAGCAGGCGGTCAAGCTCAATGCGCCTCCGGGCAAGGCCTAAGGCCTCAATCTAGGAATGACCAGTAATGGCTGAACAGAAACAGGGTGAAAAGAAGGCTCCGCGCGTCAAGAAGGCGCGGCGCCAGGTCAGCGACGGCATTGCGCACGTGCATGCCTCGTTCAACAACACCATCATCACGATTACCGACCGCGCCGGTGGCGTGCTGTCGTGGGCAACTTCCGGCGGCTGCGGCTTCCGTGGTTCCCGCAAGAGCACCCCGTTCGCAGCCCAGGTGGCTGCGGAGAAGGCAGGCGTGGCGGCTCAGGAATACGGGTTGCGCAATGTGGAAGTTCGCGTCAAGGGCCCGGGCCCTGGCCGCGAGTCTGCGGTGCGCGCACTGAACGGCTGTGGTCTCAAGATCACCAGCATCGCTGACGTCACGCCCATCCCCCACAACGGCTGCCGCCCGCCCAAGAAGCGGCGCGTCTGACGGTCGCTCCTAAGCGACTCATTCGAGGAACGCAATGGCCAGGTATCTCGGTCCCAAGTGCAAGCTCTCGCGTCGCGAGGGTACGGATCTCTTCCTGAAGAGCGGCGTCAAGACGCTCGAATCGAAGTGCAAGCTGGAAGTGCCGCCGGGCGGCATCAAGGGCGAGCGCAAGCAGCGCCTGTCCGACTACGGTGTGCAGCTGCGCGAAAAGCAGAAGCTGCGCCGTATGTACGGCGTGCTGGAACGCCAGTTCCGCAACTATTACCACACGGCGGCGGGTCGTCCGGGCGCAACCGGCGAGAACCTGCTCAAGACGCTCGAGCGCCGTCTCGACAACGTCGTCTACCGCATGGGGTTCGCATCGACCCGTTCCGAGGCGCGCCAGCTCGTTTCCCACAAGGGCGTGAGCGTGAACGGTCAGGTCGTCAACGTGGCGTCGTACCAGTGCTCGGCGGGGGACCTGATCGAAGTGCGCGAGCACGCGAAGAAGCAGGGCCGTGTGGCAACTGCTCTTAGCCTCGCTGCGCAGTCTGGTTTTCCGGACTGGGTCATCGTTGACGAGAAGAAGATGTCGGGCACGCTCAAGTCCATTCCGGATCGTGACGAGATTCTCCCGGACATCAACGAGAACCTCGTCGTCGAGTTGTACTCCAAGTAATTTGCTCTGGTCCGTGGCATGCGTCACGGGCCGCTGTTTGGCCAAGGTGCTCCTATGCAGGGATCTGTCGCTGAATTTCTGAAGCCGCGTCTGGTGAAGGTTACCGATCAGGGGCCGCGTCACGCGCGTGTCGTGATCGAGCCGTTCGAGCGGGGTTTCGGCCATACGCTCGGCAATGCGCTGCGTCGCGTCCTGTTGTCGTCGCTGCCTGGCGCCGCCATCACTGAGGTCGAGATCGACGGGGTGCTCCACGAGTACACTTCGATCGAAGGCGTACAGGAAGACGTGGTTGACGTGCTGCTCAACCTCAAGCAGGTCGCCGTGCGCATGCATGCCCGCGACGAATCCGAGCTTCGTCTGGTGAAGAAGGGCCCGGGTCCCGTGCTTGCCGGCGACATCCAGGGCGACCATGACGTTGAAATCCTCAATCCTGAGCTCGTGATCGCCAACCTGACGAAGGCAGGCGAACTGAACATGACGCTCAAGATCGAGCGCGGCCGCGGCTACCGTCCCGCGATTGCCCGCAGCTTCGAGGAGCAGACCCGCCCGATCGGTCGCCTTCAGCTTGACGCGTCGTTCTCGCCGGTCCGCAAGGTCACCTACAACGTCGAGGCGGCACGCGTTGAACAGCATACGGATCTCGACAAGCTGATCATCGATCTCGAGACGAATGGCACGATTGATCCGGAAGAGGCCATCCGCCGCGCCGGTTCGATCCTGAAGGACCAGCTCTCCGTCTTCGTCGACCTTCAGGGTCAGGAAGAGGGCGGCTCCAAGTCCGTGGAGACGCAGTTCGATGCGATCCTGCTCCGGCCGGTGGACGAGCTCGAGCTCACGGTGCGCAGTGCCAACTGCCTCAAGGCGGAGAACATCCACTACATCGGCGATCTGGTGCAGCGCACCGAGGTCGAGCTGCTGCGTACGCCGAATCTCGGCAAGAAGTCGCTCACCGAGATCAAGGAAGTGCTGGAAAGCCACGGCCTGGCCTTGGGCATGCGGTTGGAAGGCTGGCCGCCCGCCACGCTGCGCCGCGAAGACGAATACAAGACGGCCTGACGTTTATCGTCCGGCCCAAGGAATCAAGAGAGAGACATGCGTCACCAAAACACCGGTCGCCAGCTGTCGCGTAACAGCTCGCATCGCGCCGCTCTGATGCGCAACCTCACTGCGGCTCTGCTGCGGTACGAGACCATCCGCACCACCGTCCCCAAGGCGAAGGAACTTCGCCGGGTGGTCGAGCCCATCATCACGCTGGGCAAGAGCGACAGCCAGGCGGCCCGCCGCCGCGCGTTCGCCAAGCTGCGCGACGAGGCGTTGGTCGAGAAGTTGTTTACCGACATCGGTCCGCGTTTTGCGGCCCGGTCCGGCGGCTATACGCGCATCCTCAAGATGGAAGAGCGTCCGGGTGACTCGGCGCCGATGGCGCTGATGCAACTCGTGGACAAGGCGGCTGCCGTGGCAGCGCCGGAAGCTGACAAGGCGGAGTGATCCGCAAGGGCGCGCGCTGTTCCCAGACACAGCGCGGCGCTGACGGTTAGTCCGACGAATTCCGGTGATCCCGTAGGGACACCGGGTCGTCATAGTAGTGGGCCGGGGTAACCCCCCGGCCCTTTTTTTGTCTGTTTCACGGATTGACCTCGACTCGCTCCGTTCCCATCATGGCGGGCAATTCCGGTCTGAGGCCACTCGAGTGAATACCTGCCCCGACTATGTCCTGCTGCTTTCCTGCCGCGATGCCCGTGGCATCGTGCATGCCGTGACGGGGTTCGTCCTCTCGCTGGATGGCACCGTCGTGGATTCGATGCAGTACACCGATTCTCCGACCGGGATATTCTGCATGCGCGTGCATTTCCAGTTGCCCGAGGCGGCGGAAATCGAGGCCGTGCGGGAGAGATTTCGCCCTTTGGGCGATGAGTTCGGGATGGATTGGAGGCTCGTGGACCGCGAGGCGCGCCGACGCGTGCTGGTCATGGTCTCCGCGCATGATCACTGTCTGCACGACCTTCTATACCGCCAGCAGAAGGGCTCGCTGCCGATGGAGATTGTCGGTGTCGTGTCCAACCACCGCGTTGCCAAGAAACTGGTCGATGACCACAACATTTCCTTCGACTATCTGCCGATTTCCGCCGACAACAAGGTGGCGCAGGAAAAGACCCTGATGCGGATCATCGAGCGCAAACGGGTGGATCTCGTGGTGCTCGCCCGGTACATGCAGGTGTTGTCGGACGACGTCTGCAGCCGGCTTGCCGGTAAGATGATCAACATCCACCAGAGCTTTCTTCCTGGCTTCAAGGGCGCCAAGCCGTACCAGCAGGCGTACGACCGTGGAGTCAAACTGATTGGCGCGACGGCGCACTACGTCACGCCCGATCTCGACGAGGGCCCGATCATCGAACAGGACGTTGCGAGGGTCAGCCACGGTTTGACGGTCGCGCAGGTGGCGGAAGTCGGACGGGAAATCGAAACCCGCGTGCTGGCGCGCGCCCTGCAGTACGAACTGGAACACCGCGTCTTGTTGCTCGGCAACAGGACCGTGGTGTTCTCCCGCTACTGATCCTCAGGCGGCTGCGAATTCGCCGAATGCGTCCCGCGTCAGGTTCTCCGGCGCCCCGTTCGTTGCGACCACGTCGTCTTCCACCCGGACGCCGCCGTAGGGTTTCAGTTCTTCGACCACATCCCACACGATGTCATGGCCGCGACCGTCACGCCGCGCTTCGGCCAGCAGCAGGTCGATGAAATAGATGCCTGGTTCGATCGTCACGACCGTGCCGGCCTCGAGCGTGCGCGTCAGCCGCAGGTAGCGGTCTTCCTGCGGTGGCGGACGTGACCCGCCGGCGGGCGATTCCTGATGTCCGCCGATGTCATGTACCTGCAGGCCCAGCAGATGGCCGATGCCATGTGGGAAAAACACGGAGGTGAGCCGGGTGGCCACGGCGGCATCCGCGCTGCAGCGCACAATGCCTTGCTCCTCCAGGATCTCGGCGATCATCCGGTGGGCGGCGGCGTGAATGTCCGGGTAGTGCGTTCCCGCGCGTACGAGTGCACACATGCGCAACTGCGCCGCGTCCAGGGCCTCAACAAGGTCACCGAAGCGACCGCCAGGAACCGCGGCATGCGTGCGGGTGATGTCGCAGGCATATCCTCGGAACTGGGCTCCCGCGTCTATCAGGAAGGACCGGCGCTCGGCTGGTGTATCGGCCTGCAGTTCGGTGTAGTGCAGGATCGCGCCGCCCTCATTGAGGGCGATGATGTTCGGGTAGGGCAGGGAGGCTTCGGTGTGTCCGGACGCTGCAAGGTAGGCGAGGTGGATGCCGTACTCCGATGCACCACGGTGGAAGGCGGCGGCGGCAGCCACATGTGCGCGGGCCCCCTTCCGGGCAGCCACCCGCATGCAGGCGAGTTCATAGGGCGTCTTGGCGGCGCGGGCCCAGTGCAGGCGGTGCACCAGGGCCGGTGGATTCACGGCCTTGAAGCCCCAACCCTCGATGCCCTCGAACGGCTCGCCGAGGAAGGCGGCATTGGCCGGGATGAGCGCCTTGGCCTCCACGGGGAACCGCAGGATCGAGAGATCAAATTCGCCAATCCATGCCCCACTCGGCATTTCAGGCGGCTTGTGCCAGTAGTCCTCCGGCTGGTGGAACCACAACCCCGGTCGCTGCCCGGGCCGGATGCAGAGGAACGAACCCGGTGCATTGTCGAGCGGCGCCCACCACTGGAAGTGCGGGCAGACGGCGAACGGGTAGGGCTGGTCGTCGAGGAACCGGTAGCGCTGAAAGCCTGCGCCGATAATCACGGCGTCGAAACCCGCCTCCGAGGCGGCGTCCGAATGAAGCCGGCCGAGGCGGGCGATGTGCTCGGAATACTGGGTTTCGGAGGGCAGACGGTAGGACATTCGGGCTCCAGTTCTCGCCCCCGGGCCGGGGGCGGATGCAGACGCAGTGTAGTCCCCCCTGTCGTCGCGGCGCCACGCGACCACTCAACATTTGCGCAACACCATTGGAAAGTATGTAGAATCGGGAACCGTGGTCCGGGTCGGGGAGCAATCACCGGGTCGGCCGCGAACTTTTTTTACCATTCCTGGAATTGGGGTACCGACCGATGAACGTGAAACTCGCTATCGGCGCCGCTGCGCTGGCGCTTGCTCTTGCTGCTTGTGGTTCGAAGGAAGCCGCTCCGGCTGCTCCGGCTGCTGACGCCGCTGCTCCGGCTGCTGCTCCGGCTGCTGACGCTGCCGCTGCTCCGGCTGCTGACGCCGCTGCTCCGGCTGCTGGCGCTGCTCCGGCCGCGACCGAAGAGAAGAAGTAATCACTGCGCGAAAGCGCTATTGATTGCGACCGGGTGCGATCCCCAGCCTGTCTGGGAGGTCCACCCGGTTTTTTATTGGAAGCGTAGCCATACCGAGCTGTCACGATGACCGTCTCACTGCGCGATGCACGCCGTTCCGAGGAAGACCAGCTGTGGATTCGCGCGGTCTATCCTGAGTACCTCGACGAACTCGGGGCCGTTTCCCACGCAACCGACACCGGCGTCTTTCCAGTCTTTGGCGAGCATGGTTCCCGTGAAGCGGAACTCCTGTCCCGCTGGTTCCGCGACGACCGCTCACACCCTCTGCTGATACTGGACGAGGGCCGCGCAGGTGGTTTTGCGCTGGTCTCCCGTCCCCTCATGCCCTCCTCGGCCCGTGATGGATTCGACTATCGCATGGCGGAGTTCTACATCCGCAGACCCTATCGGCGCCGTGGCATCGGTCGCGCGGCTGCTTCGCTGATCTTCAGCCGTTTTGCCGGGAGGTGGGAGGTATCCGAAGCCGTACCGAACAAAGGCGCGGTCACCTTCTGGCGGCAGACCGTCATGGCGTTCACCCAGGGTCATTACGACGAGCGCGTGCGCGATGGCGAGGTGCGCCAGTATTTCTCCAGTCACGTGGCGCCGCGCCGCTGCTGAGCCCTAGCGCGTGGCCGGATGTCTCGCCATCTGGATACCGAGATAATGGCCGGTGTGGGAGCCCTCGAGGGACACGATTTCCTCAGGGGTTCCGCAGCCTAGAATCCGGCCTCCGCCGTCACCGCCCTCCGGACCCAGATCGATGATCCAGTCCGCCATCTTCACGACGTCGAGATTGTGCTCAATCACCACGACGGTATTCCCCTCGTCGCGCAATCGCGCGAGAACGACCAACAATTGGGCAATGTCGTGGAAATGCAGGCCGGTCGTCGGCTCGTCCAGAATATAAAGGGTACGTCCCGTGGATCGCTTCGAGAGTTCCTTGGCCAGCTTCACGCGCTGTGCCTCGCCGCCGGACAGAGTGGTTGCGTTCTGCCCGAGACGCACGTACGACAGGCCCACGTCGAGCAAGGTCCGCAGTTTCTGGGCGATGACCGGAACCGCCTGGAAAAACTGGTAGGCGTCCTCGATGGTCATTTCCAGCACTTCGTGGATGGTCTTGCCCTTGTAGCGGATCTCCAGCGTTTCGCGGTTGTACCGCTTGCCCTTGCAGATGTCGCAGGGAACGTACACGTCCGGCAGAAAGTGCATTTCCACCTTGATCACACCGTCACCCTGACACGCTTCGCACCGACCGCCCTTGACGTTGAAGCTGAAACGCCCGGGCTCGTACCCGCGGGCACGGGATTCCGGTGCTTGCGCATAGAGCTCGCGAATCGGAGTGAACACTCCCGTGTAGGTGGCAGGGTTGGAACGCGGTGTGCGGCCGATCGGGCTCTGGTCGATGTCGATCACACGATCCAGGTGCTGCAAGCCGTCGATACGCTCGCACGGCGCGGCTTCCTGTGCAGAGTCATTCAGGGCCTGCGCCACGCGCCGGTACAGGGTGTCGTTCACGAGGGTCGATTTTCCCGACCCCGATACGCCGGTGACGCAGGTCAGTAGTCCAACCGGAAATTCCGCCGTGACTTTTTTGAGGTTGTTGCCGGTGGCGCCGACGACGCGCAGGGTCCGCTTGGGGTCGAACTTGCCGCGCTTCTTGGGCGGGTCGATGCGCACGCGGCCGCTCAGATATTGACCGGTCAGGGAGCGCTCGACGGCTTCGACCTGCGAAACGAGGCCATGCGCCACGACTTCGCCGCCATGAACGCCGGCACCGGGTCCGAGATCCACCACATAGTCCGCCTGGCGGATCGCATCCTCATCATGCTCGACGACGATGACGGTATTGCCGAGGTCGCGCAGGTGCACCAGCGTATCGAGGAGCCGCTGGTTGTCGCGCTGGTGCAATCCGATCGAAGGCTCGTCCAGGATGTACATCACCCCAACAAGGCCCGAGCCAACCTGGCTGGCGAGGCGGATGCGCTGCGCCTCGCCACCCGAGAGGGTCTCTGCACTGCGGTCCAGGGTGAGGTAGTCAAGGCCGACGTTGACCAGAAAGCCCAGCCGGTCGTGGATTTCCTTGACGATCTTGACCGCGATCGTGCCGCGCCAGCCGGGCAACGTCAGCGCCTGGAAGAAAGCGAGTGCCTTGCCGACCGACAGCGCGGTGACAGAGGCAATGCTGCGACCGCTGACGAAGACGTTGCGTGCCGCGGTATTCAGCCGGGTGCCTTCGCAGTCCGGGCAGGGTTTGCTGCCGAGGTACTTGGAAAGCTCCTCGCGCACCATCATGGAGTCGGTCTCCCGATAGCGGCGCTCCAGATTCGGCAGGATGCCTTCGAAAGGGTGCTTCTTGCGTGACATGCCGCCACGGCCGTCGTAGTAACGGAACTCGACCGGTTCCGATCCGCTGCCGTACAGCAGGATTTGGCGCACGGCGTCGGGCAAGGTGTTCCAGGCGTCCTCGATGTCGAACTTGTAGTGCTTCGCGAGGGAGTGAATCATCGTGAAGTAATACGCATTGCGACGGTCCCAGCCGCGGATGGCACCGGCGGCCAGGGACAGGTGCGGCTGCGTGACGACCCGGACGGGGTCGAAGAACTGCTTGACGCCGAGGCCGTCACAGGTAGGGCAGGCGCCGGCCGGATTGTTGAAGGAGAACAGTCGCGGTTCGAGTTCAGGCAGCGACCAGCCGCACACGTTGCAGGCGAACTTGTCGGAAAAAACGAGTTCGTCGCGATCGGGCTGGTCGAGGAAGGCGACCGTTGCCATGCCGTTGCCGAGACGCAGGGCCGTCTCGAAGCTTTCCGCGAGACGCTGCGCAAGATCGGGCCGTACCTTGAAGCGGTCGACGACGGCCTCCACGGTGTGCTTGCGGCGCAAGTCGAGGGTGGGCGGTTCATCCAGTTCAACGACCTTGCCGTCCACACGTGCGCGGATGAAACCTTTGCCCTTGAGTTCGTCGAACACCTGCAAATGTTCGCCCTTGCGGTCCTTGACCACGGGCGCCAGAAGAAGCAGGGCGGTGCCCTCGGGCAGTTCCATGACCTGGTCGACCATCTGGCTGACGGTCTGTGCGGCGAGGTCGAGATGGTGTTCGGGGCAGCGGGGTGTGCCTGCGCGCGCGTAGAGCAGCCGAAGGTAGTCGTAGATTTCCGTGACCGTGGCAACGGTCGAGCGCGGGTTGTGCGAGGTCGATTTCTGCTCGATCGAAATCGCGGGCGACAGGCCTTCGATCGTGTCGACGTCCGGCTTCTCCATCATCGAGAGGAATTGCCGCGCGTAGGCGGAGAGCGACTCGACGTAGCGACGCTGGCCTTCGGCGTAAATCGTATCGAAGGCGAGCGAGGACTTGCCCGATCCCGACAGGCCGGTGAATACGATCAGGCGGTCCCGGGGAAGGTCAAGGTCGATGCCCTTGAGGTTGTGCGTGCGCGCGCCGCGTATGCGGATCTGGGCCATGAATCAAGTCCGGGAAAAAAGACGCAATCCGATAGAATACCATTCGCCGTGCCTTGGCCGATTCAGGATTGTCCGTGGATAACGAGAAAGCAGCGCGTCCGCCCCGCCTTGCCCTCCTGCCGCTTGAGCGCAGGGCGCTCGGCGCCTTGTCGTCCATCTACGCGGCACGGATGCTCGGGTTGTTCCTGCTCCTGCCGGTGCTGGCCCTCTATACGACCGGCCTCCCGGGAGCGACGCCGGTGCGGATCGGCCTCGCCATGGGAGCGTATGGCCTGACCCAGGCGCTGCTGCAGATTCCGTTCGGGCTGCTGTCGGACCGTTACGGCCGCCGCGGCGTCATTACAGCAGGCCTTGTCCTGTACGCCGCGGGATCGGTGATCGGCGGACTGTCCAGCGGCATCGACGGCGTGATCCTTGCGCGCATGGTGCAGGGTGCCGGCGCGATCTCAGGTCCGGTGTCCGCGCTGCTTGCCGACCTGACCCGGCCGCAGATCCGCACGCGCGCGATGGCGCTGATCGGCATCAGCATCGGCGGCTCGTTTGTGGTCTCCCTTGTCGCCGCGCCTCCGCTGGAGTCGCTGATCGGGGTGCGCGGGATCTTCTGGGCCATGGCGGTGCTGGCGCTCCTGTGTCTCGTGCTGCTGCATACCGCCGTGCCGTCACCGGAAAGGACGGCGGGGACCTCCGACACCGCCCGGCCGCGTTTCGCCGAGGCGCTGACGCCGGCGCTGATGCCGTATTACGTGGGTGTGTTCGTCCTGAACGTGATGCTGACCTCTGCCTTTGTCGGGGTTCCCCATGCCCTTGCCGATGGGCTCGGAATCCCTCTGGCCCAGCATTGGAAGACCTATCTGTGGGTGTTTTTGGGTTCCGTGCCATTGACGGTTCCTCTGGTGATCGCAAGCGAGCGCAGCGGATCGCCCACCGCGGTCATGCGCCTCGGAGTGCTGCTGATCGGCGCGGCGCTGGCGGCCCTGACCCTGACGCACCACGGCTACTGGGGCCTGTCCCTGACCCTGCTGCTGTTCTTCGCGGCCTTCAACTATCTGGAGGCCCGGGTCCCCGCGCGGCTGTCCCAGTCGGCGCCGGCGGAACTGCGGGGGGCCGCCCTCGGAATCTTCGCTACCGCTCAGTTCCTGGGGGCTTTTGCCGGCGGGCAGTTTGCCCCGCTTTTGTACGCCAGCCGTGTGGGGTTGCCCGGCGTTTTCGCGGATGCCGCGTTGCTGGCGCTGCCATGGCTCTACGCGATCCGCTCCGGCCGGGCCTGATCATTGAATTTGTGGCCGAACAGGCCAGATAGTCGGCGTACGGTTCGCTGACGCGCGCGGTACACTCTCCCCCATACACAGGCGGGGCGACGGGTCGTTCCCGGACGAAAAACAAGGAGCAGGTCATGGCACGCGGCATTAATAAGGTCATTTTGGTGGGCAATGTCGGACAGGATCCGGAGACGCGCGCCATGCCCAGCGGCAAAGCCGTGACCAACGTCCGGATCGCCACCTCGGACAGCTGGCGCGACAAGCAGACCGGCGAGCAGAAGGAAGCCACGGAATGGCACACGGTGGTGTTCTTCGACCGACTTGCCGAGATTGCCGCGGAGTACCTGCGCAAGGGCTCGCAGGTCTATGTCGAAGGCAAGCTGCGCACCCGCAAGTGGCAGGACAAGAGCGGCGCAGACCGCTACTCCACCGAGGTGGTCGCCAACGAAATGCAGATGCTGGGCAGTCGCGGCGGTTCGGGCGGAGGCTCGGGCGGTGGTTCAGGCGGTGGCTATGGCGGTGGCGGCGGTAGCCGTGGCGGTGGCGCCTCCGCCGGTGGCGGCGACTCATACAATCAGAGCCCCACAAACGACGGCGGATTCGACGACGAGATCCCGTTCTGAGACCCGCGCTCAAGTCACTGAACTGTAATAGTTAATGGCGCACCGCTCCGAGCGGTGCGCCTTTCGCCGTGGCACCCTTCGCGCTACGCTGTAGTCCCTCCCGGTTCTCCCAGTCCCATGCCCGGTTATCTCTACCTCAAGACCTTTGGCTGCCAGATGAACGAGTACGACTCCACCCGGATGGTGGACGTGCTGCGTGCCGCAGAGGGCCTTGAGCCGACCGAGGACCCCGCGCTGGCAGACGTGATCCTGCTGAACACCTGCTCGATCCGTGAAAAAGCCGAAGACAAGGTGTTTTCCCACCTCGGCGTCTACGCGGAAATGAAGAGCCGGCGGCCCGGTGTGCTCATCGGGGTCGGTGGCTGTGTGGCCAGCCAGGAAGGCGAGGCCATCCTCGACCGCGTGCCCTTCGTGGATGTGGTGTTCGGACCCCAGACCCTGCACCGGTTGCCTGCCCTGCTGGCCCGTGTGCGCCAGACCGGGCGCCCGCAGGTCGACGTGTCCTTTCCGGAAAACGAGAAATTCGATGTCCTGCCGCTGCCCAGCGAGCGTTCGGCCGTCACCGCCTTTGTGTCCATCATGGAAGGGTGTTCCAAGTACTGCAGTTTCTGCGTCGTGCCCTATACCCGTGGTGAGGAAATCAGCCGTCCCTTCGAACAGGTGATGAGCGAGGTTCGTGCACTGGCCGCCCAGGGCGTACGGGAAGTGACGCTGCTCGGCCAGAACGTCAACGGCTACGACGGACTCCTAGAGGACGGCGAAGCGGCCGATCTTGCACTGCTGATCGAGCACGTGGGAGCCGTCGAGGGCATCGAGCGCATCCGCTATACGACGTCACATCCGCTGGATTTTTCCGACCGGCTCATCGAGGCCTATGCGCGGGTTCCGCAACTGGTGAACCATCTGCACCTGCCGGTGCAGAGCGGGTCGGACCGCATCCTCACGGCCATGAAGCGCCGCTATACGGCGCTCGAGTTCAAGCAGAAGATCCGCCGGCTGCGCGCCGTGCGGCCCGACATCGCGATCTCCTCCGACTTCATTGTTGGTTTTCCCGGTGAAACCGAGCGGGACTTTGCCGCAACCATGCAGCTGATCGAGGACGTCCGTTTTGATCAAAGCTTCAGCTTCATCTACAGCCGTCGTCCGGGCACTCCGGCTGCTTCCCTTGTCGATGACGTGACACCCGAGGTTAAGCAAGCCCGACTCGAGACCCTGCAGGGGCGGATCAATGAATTCGCGCGTGAACGCAGCCGCGCGATGGTCGGCACGCGGGTGCGAGTGCTGGTCGAACGACAGGCCCGCAAGGACTCCCGTCAGGTGGCCGGCAGGACCGAGTGCAGTCGCTGGGTCAATTTTGACGCCCCGCCGGGT
>CAXBRZ010000023.1:0-15744 GCA_963978075.1 uncultured bacterium
AGGCGGGGCCGTCCCCCGCCCGTCCCGGAGGAGCCGCTCGTCGGTCGCTCCAGATCCTTTTCCCGCTTCTCAGGAAGGCCGCCCCGCGCCGACGCCGAGTCCCGGGGTCCATCGAGGGTTGTCGCCATGCGCCGCTCGCTCACGCTCGTTCTCGGATTGGTCGCCCTCGTGTCGATGGCGCGCGCCGGACAGGCCCGTGACGCTGGCAAGCCCCGAGCCCAGGCGTCCGCCCCCGAGGCCCGCGATCTCTTCGACGCCGAGTCGGATGGGCTGGTGGAGATCCGCTTCATCCCCAACGACTCGCGTTCCGCGCAGGTGGTTCTCAAGAACACGTCCGGCAAACCGCTCACCCTGAAGATGCCGGCGGCCTTCGCCGGCGTTCCCGTGCTCGCGCAGATGGGCGCCGGCGGCATGGGTGGCATGGGGATGGGCGGCGGCATGGGCGGCATGGGCGGCGGCATGGGCGGCATGGGCGGCATGGGTGGCATGGGCGGAATGGACATGTAATTCCGCCGTCGGGCGACCCTGTCGCCCGATTGCCCCAGACGACAAGGCCCCGGAAACGGGGCCTTGTCATTTCCGCGCTCGGAATGCCGCGCGAGGGTTCAGGCGATGCCGAGGCGCCTTTCGACCTCTTCGAGCGGCACGCCCTTGGTTTCGATGACACTCAGCCGCACCCACAGCAACTGCAGGACCATCATGCCGCAGAAGAACAGGAAGACGGCTGATGGGGAGAACGCGCTGACCATCTTGGGGAAGAAGGTGGTCAGGAGGGCCGCGAAGACCCAGTGCGTCGAGCTGCCCAGCGCCTGCCCCTCGGCACGATGTTCGTTGGGAAAAATTTCCGCGATGAACACCCAGATGACCGCACCCTGACCGATCGCATGGGCCGCGATGAAGGCAAAAATGCAGATCGGGACGATTCCCTCATGACCACTGCTGAAAGCCCATGCGACGAGTCCGAGTGACGCGATATAGCCGAATGAACCCAATGTCAGCAGGGTTTTGCGGCCCAACCGGTCAATCAGCCATAAGCCGATGAAGGTGAAGACGAGGTTGGTGATGCCGATGCCGACCGACTGCAGCAGTGCGGCCTGGTTGCCAAGCCCGGTCATTGCGAAGATGCGCGGCGCGAAATAGAGGATTGCGTTGATGCCCGAGAGCTGGTTGAAAAAGGCGATCAGAAAGGCGAGTGCGATCGGCCTGCGCAACGACATTGTCCAGAAACTTCGGCGCTCTCCTTCCGAGCCAACGGAGGAAAGGATGTCATCGGCGCGCTTATCGATATCGGTGCTGCTGGCATCGGGATCAATCAGGCGCAGGACGGTTTTGCCGCCATCGAGGTCATTGCCCCGCGTCAGCAACCAGCGGGGACTTTCCGGCAGACCGAGGCTCAGGAGTCCGTAGGCAATGGAGGGAACCGCCGCGACGCCGAGCATCCATCTCCAGGCATCTTCTCCCAGGCTCGCAAGCAGTGCATTGGACAGGTAGGCCACGACGATGCCAAAGACGATGTTGAACTGGAACATGCCCGCCAGAAGCCCTCGTCGGGCTGGCGGCGCAATTTCCGATATGTAGAGCGGTGCCACCACGGTGGAAATGCCGATACCGAGGCCACCGATGACGCGCGCCACGATGAACGCCGCCGGGCCCTGTGCGAGCGCCGACCACAGCGCCGAAATGACGTAAAGCAGCCCGATGAAGGTCAAGGTGGGCTTGCGCCCAAACCGGTCGGTTGGCCAGCCACCGATCAGCGACCCGATGACCGTACCGTACAGCGCGGAGGCCATCGCGATGCCGTGCATTTCAGCGGAGAGCCCCCAAAGGCTCTGGATACGCTGTTCGGCGCCGGAGATCACCACCGTATCGAATCCAAACAGGAATCCAGCCAACGCCGAGGTAATCGACCAGAGTAAAATTCGCGGACTGATCGCAGAGGACATGATGACTCCAACGGATGGGAACGGCCTTCGGGCAGGCAGGGACCCCCCCGTCCCAAGAACGCTGGTTCCCCCTGCAGCGCGATAAATCGCACAACTGCCATACGCGTTGCAATCGATTCCTGCGGCAGTTGCGCGCGATTCAAGAGTGAGACCACAATAGGAAGGCGCCCTCTGGCGGGGCGGTCGGGGGAGCGGCGAGTGAAGAATAAGGGCGGCCATCGGGCACCCGCCAAGATGGCCGATGTGGCTACGTTGGCAGGCGTGTCTCCGTCGACGGTGTCTCGCGCGCTGGCGGGAAGTCCGCTGGTGGCCAAGAAAAAGCGCGAGGAAATTCTCAAGCTGGCCCGCGAAGCGGGATATGTCGTCAATACGACTGCGCGGAATCTTAGGCTCAAGCGTACGGAAACGATCAGCGTCGTGATTCCGTTGGCGCACGAGGCCAGCCAGCCACTCACCGATCCATTCTTCGTGGAGATGCTTGGCTACCTGGCCGATGCCATTACGCAGCGCGGCTTCGGCGTTCTGTTGCAGAAGATTGTGCCGCCGATGGGCGACTGGTTGCCCCGTCTGGTTGCGTCGGGCCGTTCAGATGGCGTGATTGTGATCGGCCAGAGTACCGAGCATGCGGTCCTTGAGGAGGTGGCGGCGTACTACCGCCCGCTGGTCGTATGGGGTGCCCCTACGGTTGGCCAGAATTACTGCACGGTCGGTACCGACAATGTGGGCGGTGCGACCAAGGCGGTGGAACACCTGATCAGGCTTGGACGCAAGCAGATTGTGTTCTTCGGAGATCCCTCTTTGCCGGAGATCGGATTGCGCTACGAGGGCTACCTCGCGGCTCTGGAGAACGCCAGCCGGCCGCTCGAGGCTCGGCACATTGTGCCGGCCCATCTGACCGCGGAAACGGCGTTTGCGGCGATGAGCGAATTGCTGCGCTCCGACATTTCCTTTGACGCTGTATTTGCAGCCAGCGACCTGATTGCGATCAGCGCCATTCAGGCCATCACGGCAGCAGGCAAATCCGTGCCGCATGACATCGCGGTCGCCGGGTTTGACGATATTGCGCTGGCGGCACACAGCAATCCGGCGCTGACGACTGTGCGGCAAGATCTCGAACTCGGCGCGCGGGCGATCGTCGAGCGCATGTTCCAGCGCATTGCAGGATACGACGCGGCATCGGTGACGTTGCCGGCGGATTTGGTCATACGGGATTCCTGCGGGGGGCGGACCCGCGACCCATAGATGAGATTCGGAGCGATGGCGCCGATCATCTGCAATCGTTTGCATTCAGGTCCTTTTTCGCTATCCTGCAGAGGTCGTCCGTAGGCGGACGGGCAGGAGGGGGCTATGAACGCGAATGCGACCGGTGCGGCATCAGGCAGCAACATTGCGGCCATCCGATGGCTGACCTATCTGATGTTCTTCATGTTTGCGATGACCACCGACGCGGTCGGCGTCATCATTCCCAAGGTCATTGCCGAATTTAAGCTGAACCAAACGACGGCGGGCGCCCTGCACTACGGCAGCATGGCGGGCATCATGAGTGCCGGACTGCTGCTGGGATTTCTGGCGGATCGGTTTGGACGGCGCAGGACCATCCTGCTGGGGCTCGGGGTGTTTGCCACGACGGCATTCTGCGTTCCGCTGGCACCGCGCTTCACGGCCCTGCTCGTGCTCATCAGCCTGGCCGGTCTTGCCATCGGGGTCTTCAAGACCGGCGCGCTGGCGCTGGTCGGCGACCTGTCCTCCTCAACCCGCGAATTGACCTCCACGATGAATCTTGTCGAGGGGTTCTTCGGTGTAGGCGCCATCGTCGGGCCCCTGATCGTGACCATGCTGGCGGCCTCGGGAGTTTCATGGCGCTGGCTGTATGTGATCGCGGGTGGCCTGTGCTCGATCCTGTTCGTCATCGCTTTGCTCGCCCGCTATCCGCAGGAACCGAGGTCCGCCGATGCTGCTCCGCGATCGGTGGTGACCGCCCTGCGACTGGTCAAAGATCCCTTTGCCCTTGGCTTCAGCCTGGCGGCGATGTTGTACGTCGCGGTCGAGTGCGCGATTTACGTCTGGATGCCGACGCTGCTGTCCGGCCTGTCGGCATCGCTGCTTGTTCGGGCCGGCTACGCGCTCCCCGCCTTCTTCATCATGCGTGCCGCAGGCCGTTTTGTAGGCGCATGGCTGCTGCAGACGTTCGAGTGGTCGCTCGCGCTCTTAATTTGTGCCGGCGCCATCCTGGCGTGTTTTGCCGGCAGCATGATCGGCGGGCTTCAGGCCGCCCTTTATCTGTTACCTCTCTCCGGTCTTTTCATGTCGATCATCTATCCGACCATCAATTCCAAAGGGATCGGCTGCTTCAAGGCGGAAGATCAGGGTTCGGTGGCGGGTGTCATCCTGTTCTTCACCTGTCTCGGCGCCATTCTGGGTCCGATGTCGATGAGCGTGCTCAGCGATCGCTCGGGCGATGCAGGGGCCGGATTCTGGTTGGCTACCGGGTTCTGTGCGGCGTTCTTTGTTGCGGCGTTGCATAACTTTCATCGCAAGCCGGCCCATGCCCGGCTCGCCCAGAACGCGTCTGAGGTAGTCTAGGCGTCGGGACTTGAGGCCGCATCCCGCCGAGAACTTTCGGCAAATCGCGGTCCCTTTAGGGAAGGGCGGCTGACCGTGCCGGACGATCATCCCCGGAGTCTTTACGAGAGTGCGCACCAGGCCATGGGGCGCCGTGATTTCACCTCCGCCGTCGCATCGCTGGAGCGTCTGTTGCCGTTGCCGGCGTGTGATGCGGCCGCGTGGCGGCTGTACGGCTTTGCCCTACGCGAGTTACAGCGCATGGCCGACGCCATCGCCGCTTTTCGCCGGGCGGCTGCACTGGATCCGATGGATGGCCTGGCTGCGGTCGCCGTGGCCGAGACGATGGTGCAGTCGGGTTTGCCCGCCTTGGAGGAAGCTCGCAGGGCGTTTGACCTTTCGGGCGGATCAGATTCGCAGCGACTGCTCACCCTGGCCAGCGCCCTCGTGGCCGAGGGTCGCAGGGAGGATGCGTGTGATTTGGTCGCGGCGCGTGTGCGTGCCGAGCCGGGCTGGCTCGAGGGTCAGCATCGCCTGGCTGAAATGAGATGGGTCGGCGGTGATGCGGAGCACTTTGCCGATGAGTACGCCGCGGGCGTGGTGGCCGAGCCGCGCAACTTGCGACTCAGGCTCGGATGGTTTCGTTTTCTCTGTCAGGCCAAGCGATGGGGCGCGGCCAGACGTGTGCTGTCCGACGCCGAGCAGGTCTTTGGTCCGCAGCAGGTGCTCCTGATCGCCAAGTGCTACGTGGCCGCAGAGTCGGGTGCGGATGCCGAAGCTGAGTCGCTGTTCGAGCTGACTAAAGACTTGCGGGACAACGTGCGTGACCTGGCATGGATTCGACACTGTCTGCGCCAGCGTCGGGCTGAAGCCGCAGAGGAGACTGCCCTGCGGCTGGTGAGTACCTCGGCAGCCAATCTCGTGTGGCCGTATTTGTCGCTGGTCTGGCGCATGCGCCAGGATCCGCGCGCACTCTGGCTGGATGGATCTCCGCCTTTTGTCCGTGCATTGGACGTCGATCTTGCGCAAGGCGAGCGAGAGGAACTGGCAGCATTGCTTCGCTCCCTTCATACGAACCAGGCGCCGTACGTCGAGCAGTCGGTGCGTGGTGGAACACAGACGGAGAGGCCTTTGTTTTTCCGCACTGAGCCCATCATCACGACCGTGAAGGAGAGGCTCACGAAGGCGGTGCGCGACTATATCGACGGCCTTCCTGCCGCCGTCGAAGGACATCCGTTACTGGGTAGTCCCCGCAAGGAGATTCTCTATGCGGGCAGTTGGTCGGTCCGCCTGCAGCGACAAGGTTTCAACGTCGCCCATACCCACCCGATGGGCTGGCTGAGTTCGGCGTTCTACGTTGCGTTGCCCGCCAAGGAGCAGATGGGCGCAGCGCCCGCCGGCTGGATCAGGTTTGGCGAGCCGCCTCCCGAGTTGGGTCTTGATATCTCCGCTTATGCCGAAGTCGAGCCTCGTGAAGGGCGGCTGGTGTTGTTTCCCTCGACGATGTGGCATTCGACGGTGCCGTTCGAGGCCGGCGAGCGGCTCGTGCTCGCTTTTGACGTCAGAAGGCCCGGCGCGTAGAGGGTCTGTCCTAGACCTCGGATAGTGTTGCAAATAAACAACTAAAAAACCGATAAAAGCGAATTAATCGACTGCAATCGTTTGTTGCAAACGTTTGTACCCTGTGGTCTACTCCCCGCAGAAATTTCCCGGGCCGGTTTCGGCCCTTTCTTCCAATTGATTGCATTGCAGAGTCACCTAGGGGGTTCCTGTGAAGAAGACGTCGAGCGAAAAGCTGTTCCTGAGAATGCTGGTTTCTGCTGCGCTTGCAGCGGGCGCCAGTGCACACGCCGATACCGCGCCGGTTGCTGCCGATGCCGCCAAGGGTGGCGACAGCCTTCTGGATGAAATCGTCGTAACCGCCTCGGGCGGTGACAAGAGCGTCCTCAACACCTCCGTGTCGGTGACCTCGGTTCCTGCGGAACTGGTGAAGAATTTCCAGCCGACGTCGGAAGCCGAAGTCTTCCGCATGATCCCCGGCATCCAGGTCAACGGTACCTCGGGCCCTGGCGGTAACTCGAACATCGCCGTGCGCGGTCTGCCGGTTGCCACCGGCGGTTCGCCGTTCGTGCAGATTCAGGAAGATGGCCTGCCCACCGTCCTGTTCGGTGACATCCAGTTCGGCAACAACGACTACTGGACGCACTACGACGCCAGCGTTGACCGCATCGAAGCCGTCCGTGGCGGTTCCTCGTCGACCTTCGCGTCGCAGGCCCCGGGCGCCGTCATCAACTACATCTCGAACTATGGCAAGGAAGGTGGCGGCTACGTGCAGTTCAACCGTGGCCTCGGCTTCGATGAGAACCGCGTCGACTTCCGCTACGGCGGCTCGGCGGGCGACACCGTCCACTACCATGTTGGCGGCTACGCGCATACGGGCCGCGGCCCTCTGCACGCCGGTTACAACGTGTCCGACAGCGTCCAGCTGAAGGCGAACCTCACGAAGGACCTCGCCGATGGCAAGGGCTACATTCGCTTCCTCGTGAAACTGGCCGACACCAAGGAGCCGAACTACACCGGTTCGCCGGCGCTCGTGAACGTGGGCAGCAACTCGGTTGACGGCATCAGCGCGTTCCCCGGTTTTGACGGCCGCTCGCAGTCGAACTACTCGGCCCTGAACCAGCACTTCAACATCGTGAACGCCAACGGCGCGTTGCAGTCGGTCAACACCGACGGCATCACGACCAAGGCCACCGCGCTGCAGAACCAGGTGCACTTCGAGTTCGACAACGGCATCAAGGTCGACAACAACATGCGCTGGACGCGCATGAGCGGCGCCTTCTCGGCTCCGTTCCTGAACGTCGCCACGACAGCGAGTGCCACCCCTGAGGGTGGTGCGATCTATTACGCGAATGGCGTGAACGCAGGTCAGCTCTACACCAAGCCGTACCTGAACAACAACACCGACGTGCACACGAACATCAACGACGTGGGCAGCTTCGCGAATGACCTCGCGCTGTCGGACAAGTTCAACCTTGACGGCGCCGGCACCCTGACGGCCCGCGGTGGCGTGTTCTACATGAACCAGCACATCGGCCTCGACTGGCACACCAACAAGACCTACTCGGAGCTCTCGGGCCACAACGGCGCGATGCTCAATGTGGTCGACGCGGCCGGCAACCTGCTGACGGCGAACGGTATCGCCGGCTTCAACAACAACTGGGGCTCCTGCTGCGCCCGTGCGTACGACCTGTCGTACACCGACACGGCGCCGTACCTGAACCTCGACTGGGCGGCTGGCAAGTGGGACGTCGACGCTTCGGTTCGTTTCGAGAACATGAAGGCGTCGGGCTGGACCCAGGCCGGTGGCGACACGTTCAACACGCCGGTGACGGCGGTCAACCCGGTGACCGGCCTGAGCGAGACCGTGCAGATCCCGACGATCCTGCCGAACGGCGCGCAGGAGGCTCTGGACTACACCCGCACCTACACGAACTACTCGATCGGCGTCCTGTACAAGCTGTCTGACGACATCTCGCTGTTCGCACGTTCGTCGCGCGGTGGCCGCTTCAACAGCGACCGCCAGACGGTCGGCGGCAAGATCCGCGCCGACGGCGCGCTCTGCACCTCGGCCGATGCCACCAACCATGTGGGCGGCTGCTCGGCGGATGGCGTCACCCCGTCGGTCGACTTCGTCAACCAGTACGAACTGGGCGTGAAGGCGCGCGGACACCTGGGCGTGGGCCGCTACACGGCTGAGTTGACCCTGCTCAAGGGCGACTTCAAGCAGAGCACGTACGAGCTCTCGGCCACCCGCTGCCCGGGCGGTGCGGGCGGCTGCGTGAAGGACAACTCGTTCAAGTCCTCGGGCTTCGAGTTCTTCGGTACCTACGAAGTCGGCGCGTTCTCGTTGGTGGCGAACGCCACCTACGCGAAGGCCGAGCAGCAGCCGTCGGGTGCGACGGGCTATTTCCAGGCCCAGTACATGCCGAAGATGATCTACACGGTGTCCGGCGAGTACAACGTCGCCGAGTCCGTGTCGGTGGGTCTCGCGGTGACCGGCAACACGTCGTACACGGACGGTGGCAATGCCAACTGGCCGGGCTCCGAGGTGTTCACGGGCTTCGTCCGCTACCGCCCGGTGAAGAACCTCGAGATCGGTCTGCAGGCCTACAACCTGTTCGACAAGTTCGACGCGCGCGCCTCTGGCGGCGTGTCCGACGGGTCGGTCACGCCGGCGGTTGCCAGCGTGGGCGCCGCTCTGGGCCGCACGGTCATGGGCACGATCAAGCTGAGCTTCTAAGGCAGCGATTGATCCAGGCAACGTGGCAGGCGCAAGCCTGCCGCGAACCCAGGAACCAGAACCGGGGCGGCGTCGCAAGGCGTCGCCCCTTTTCTTTGTTGGTGGCGGTTCAAATGATCCGCATCCGCACCCAATGGGCGTACCATCGGAGCGCCCGGCGTCGTGCGGGAATTTGAGGGGATTCCATGGAGTCGAGCGAGCGGGCTATCCGCAGCATTGTGATCGTGGGCGGCGGCTCAGCCGGTTGGATGACGGCGGCGGCACTGGCGAATGCCGCTCCACGGCATTGCCGCATCACTTTGATCGAATCGGACGAAATCGGCACCGTCGGTGTCGGCGAGGCCACGATTCCCCCGATCCGCACCTTCAACCAGATGCTCGGCATCGAGGAGGCGGAGTTTCTGCGGCGCACGAAGGGATCCTTCAAGCTCGGTATCCAGTTCGTCAACTGGGGCCGGCAAGGCCACTCCTACTTCCATCCCTTCGGAACGTTTGGACGAAATTTCGATACGGTCAGCCTGCACCATTACTGGCTCAAGGAACGGGAGGCCGGTTCGGCGGGTCCGTTGGATGACTATTGCATGGCCTGGGCTGCAGCATCGGTCGGGCGATTCGCGCCCCCCATGAGCGATCCGCGCCACGTGTTGTCCACCTACGATTACGCCTACCACTTCGATGCCGGCCTTTATGCCGCCTTCCTTCGCGACTATGCCATCCAAAGGGGTGTCGTGCGGGTGGAAGGCAAAATTGCAGACACGGTCCTTGCACCACTGAATGGCTTTGTCGAACACGTGCGACTCGAGGACGGCCGCACCTTTGGCGGCGATCTGTTTGTCGACTGCTCGGGTTTTCGCGGACTGCTGATCGAAGGCGCACTGCAGACCGGTTACGAGGACTGGGCGCACTGGCTGCCGTGTGACCGGGCCGTTGCAGTGCCCTGCGAGAGCACCGCTGATTTTACGCCCTACACCCGTTCCACCGCGCGCGAGGCGGGATGGCAATGGCGAATCCCGCTGCAGCACCGCACGGGTAACGGGTACGTCTATTGCTCCAAATTCATCGATGAGACGGCTGCGGCCGAAACGCTCCTCGGGAATCTGGACGGAAAAGCGCTCGGCGATCCACGGTTCCTGCGCTTTGTGACCGGGCGCCGGAAGAAGATTTGGAACCGAAACGTCGTCGCGATCGGACTTTCCAGCGGCTTCCTCGAGCCACTTGAATCGACCAGTCTGCATTTGATCCAGGCTGGCATCGCCAAATTGCTGGCGTTCTTTCCGGATCGGGACTTCGATCCGATGATCGAGAGCGAATTCAACCGTATCGCCAACAGCGAGATCGAGCGTATTCGTGACTTCCTGATCCTGCATTACACGTTGAACAGCAAGCCCGGCGACCTGTGGCAGTACTGTGCCGGCATGTCCATCCCGGATTCCCTGCAAGACAAGATCGAGCACTTCCGCCGATATGGCCGCCTCATCCAGAGGGAATTCGACCTGTTTGGCCAAGCCTCGTGGCTGGCGGTCCACATCGGCCAGTTCAACATGCCGCAACGAGTCGATCCGCTTTTGCATCACCGGCAGGCGAATGCCGGTGAATGGTTGGCAAAGCTGCGAGATGCCTTGCGCAATGCGGCGCAGCAGCTGCCGACGCATCAGGATTTCATCAACCGATTTTGCCGGGCCAATTGATCGCAACGAATTTGAGGGGATCCGAATGAATCGCATCTGGAAAACCATCGCGCTGGCGATGCTTTCGCTCGCATCCGCTGCGCACGCGGAGGGCCCCTCGGTTATCGAGATGCCGACGGCTCGCTTTGCGACCGGGGATGATCCCGCGCGCGCGCGGCCCGAATTCGACGACAGCAGCTGGCCGGTCCTGTCGACACTGAAGCACTTCGAAAAGCAGGGATTCGAGGGGTACGACGGATACGCCTGGTACCGGATTCACGTACGCATTCCGTCGAGTCTCCGAACGACGGTTCGTTGGGATCACCGGCTACGGGTCTATCTTTCCAGCATCGATGACGTCGATGAAACCTTTCTGAACGGGACAAAGATTGGCGCGATGGGGCAGATGCCTGAGGATCCGCGCGGTTACAGCACGCGTTGGAATGGCATCCGGACGTATTACGTGGATCTCGCGTCCGACCTCGTCCGGTGGGATGCCGACAACGTGATCGCCATCCGCCTGTACGATGGCTCGGGCGGCGGCGGATTCTACCGGGACATGCCGAAACTCAGCCTCGGCGAAATCACGGACGGGCTCGTCCTCGATCTTGGGAAGACGCGAATTGCTTACGGCGAAGGGCAGTTCACGGCCCAAACCCAATGGAAGAACGACTTCCCGGTCGATCTGGTCGGACGGCTGGATTTCGAGGTGTTTGATGCGGCTGCCGAGCAGGTGGTGAGCCGCGGAAGCGCGGCGTTTCACGTCGCGGCCAACGGCGGCGCGACCCAGTCGGTCACGGCTCCGCAGAGGGCCGGCATCGAAGTCAGGTTCCACTTTACCGAGGCAACCACAGGAGTCGTCCACCACGAGACCTTGCATGCCCCCTACCTGCTGACCCCGCCAGAGTCGGACAAACCGCGGATCAACGGCGCTCGGGTGCTCGGCGCGCGGCCCGGATCGCCCATCTACTACCGAGTGGCGGTCACCGGGCGGTTGCCGCTGGCCATCAAGGCCACCCACCTTCCCAAGGGGCTGCGGTTCGATTCCCGCAATGGTGTGATCGTCGGATCGGTACGCGAGGCGGGTGATTACACAATTCAACTGTCTGCCAGCAATACGAGCGGCAAGGTCCGCACAGGCCTGATGCTCCGCGTCGGAGAGCAACTGGCACTTACGCCCCCTATGGGATGGAACAGTTGGAATGCCTACGGACTCACCGTCGATGCTGACAAAGTCCGCGCCGTGGCGGATGCGTTGATCGCATCCGGTCTGGCCGCGCACGGCTGGACCTACGTGAATATCGATGACGGGTGGGAGTCCGCCCAACGCGAACCCAATGGCGAAATTCGCACGAACTCTAAATTTCCGGACATGCGGGCGCTATCGGGTTACCTGCATGCCCAAGGTCTTCGGTTCGGCATCTATTCCTCGCCGGGCCCGGAAACGTGCGGCAAGTTTCTGGGTTCTCTGGGCCACGAGCGGCAGGACGCCGACGTGTGGGCTTCATGGGGGGTCGACTACCTGAAGTACGACCTGTGCTCCTACGAGTTGACCATGCCCAAGGAGCCCACCGTTGCCGATCACCAGAAGCCTTATCAGGTGATGAATGCGGCGCTGAAGGCCCAATCCCGAGACATCGTGTTCAGCCTGTGTCAGTACGGCAACAAGGAAGTCTGGAAGTGGGGCCACGAGGTCGGCGGCAACCTGTGGCGGACGACCGGTGATATCGAGGACTCCTGGAGCAGCGTCAAGGAAATCATCGATACCCAGCACCTCTCTTCGCCCTTTGCGGCGCCGGGGCGGTGGAATGATCCGGACATGCTGGTCGTCGGCGAGGTCGGCTGGGGCGGCGAACTGCACCCGTCTCGGGTCACGCCGGACGAGCAGTACTCCCATATCAGCCTTTGGTCGCTGTTGGCGGCTCCCTTGCTCTTGGGCAATGAACTGACCCATCTGGATCCCTTTACCCGCAATCTCCTGACCAATGACGAGGTGATCGCGATCAACCAGGATCCGGCGGGCCATGCGGCTCAGCGTGCGTACCGACAGGACGGGTGGGATATCTGGGTGCGCGAGCTTTCCGGAGGCGGCAAAGCCATCGGCATTTTCAACTTTGGCAATTCGTATCGGCGCTTGCGTCCGGCAGGTCTTGTGGACGCGCTTCCGCCCGGCGTCGCGATTCGGGATGCCTGGAGACAGAAAAACCTGGGAAAACTGTCAGCGGACACGGAGGTCGGGATTCCCGAGCACGGGGTTTTGCTCCTGACAATCCCTCCGGTGCATCATTGATGCCTTGAAGGCTGCTCGCGAAGAAGGATTCTGTCGCGGCGCCCGACAGGAAAGAAGTTCTCCTTGGGCCACGTACTGGGGATGTCCATGCAGACGGCTGAAATATTCCTGATCGCCATGGCGATCATCTTCACGGTCCCTTATCTGATCTGGCGGTTCGGACGACTGGATTACTACGCGCCGTTGGTTGTGGTCCAGATTGTGGGCGGCATTCTGCTTGGACCCGGGGTTCTTGGGGCGCTCTTTCCAGCCTACTATCACTTCGTCTTCAATCCTCTGGTGGTCCAGTCCTTGAACGGCGTCGCATGGTGGGCGGTGATGCTGTTCGTGATGATCGCGGGACTTGAACTTGATCTCTCGCAGGTATGGGCAAACAGACGTGAAACCGGCGTGACGGCCGGGTTGGCGCTGGGGGCGCCGCTTTTGTTCGGCTCTCTGGTGGCCGCAGGGGCGTTGACCTTCGAAGGTTGGAAAGGCCCGACCGGAGCGCCGTGGCAATTCGTGCTGGGCGTGGGCATGTCGTGTGCGGTGACTGCGCTGCCCATCCTGGTTCTTTTGATGGAGAAGATGGAAATCCTTCGCCAGCCGATCGGGCAGCGCATCTTGAGGTATGCGAGTCTGGACGACGTTGCGATCTGGGGCGTCCTTGCTCTCATCCTGATGGACTGGACCCGCGTAGGGTGACAGGCGTTGTTCCTGTTGGTGTTCCTGATGGCCGCCCTTGGTATGCGCGCGCTGATGCGACGCATCAAGGAGGCGGACCGCTGGTACGTTGCCCTGATCTGGCTGGCGGCGACGGCCTTTGGCGCCGACTGGTCTGGCCTGCATTTCATGGTCGGCGCGTTTCTGGCCGGTGCGAGCCTCGACAGCCACTGGTTTGATCGCGACCGGATGGATATGTTGAGGCACAACGTGTTGCTGGTCCTGATGCCGGTCTTCTTCCTGAGCACAGGCCTGCGGACTGCCTGGACGATGGGCGGCGGCAGCGTGTTTTTGTTCGCCGCCGCGATGTTGTTTGCGGCGGTAGTCGGCAAATTATCCGGGACCGCCTTGGCCGGGCGGTGGTTGGGATGGCAAGAAGGCGAGGCGAGCCTGATCGGTTGGCTGCTTCAGACCAAAGCGTTGATCATGATCATCTTCGCGAACATTTTGCTCGACAAGCAGGTCATTACCAACGCGACATTCACGGCCCTCTTGTTGATGGCGGTGGCCAGCACGATGCTGACGGTGCCGGTGGTCACGCCCAAATTAAAGCGGCTCGCGCATCTGATATCGCGGTCGGCCTAGTCAAGCCTCTGCGCCTGATGCGGTTGATCTGACGAAAATAAAGGGACGAGGGGGCATTCGTGATCAAGCTTGCGTACATCGACTGGGCACTCTTGCTCATCTACTTTGCCTTTGTGCTTGCTATCGGCTGGTGGATCCGAAATTCAGTCAAGACCAGTGAGGATTTCTTCCTGTCCGGCCGCGCGATGCCTTCCTGGGTGGCAGGCCTTGCCTTCATGTCCGCCAACCTCGGTGCGCAAGAAGTGATCGGGATGGGGGCCTCAGGCGCGAAATACGGGATGGCCACCAGTCATTTCTACTGGGTCGGGGCGATACCGGCGATGGTGTTTCTTGCGGTCTTCATGATGCCGTTCTATTACGGATCGAAGGCGCGGTCCGTGCCGGAGTATCTGCGCTTGCGGTTCGACGAAAAGACACGCGCTTTCAACGCCATTTCGTTCACGGTCATGACGATCATGTCGTCAGGCATATCCATGTACGCAATGGGTCTCCTGCTGAACCTGCTGCTGGGTTGGGACTTCAGTGCCAGCATGTGGCTATGTGCCGGCATTGTGCTGGTCTACATTCTTCTCGGCGGTCTGACCTCGGCGATCTACAACGAGGTGCTGCAGTTTTTCCTGATCGTTTTCGGGTTTGCGCCGCTGGTGATGCTCGGGTTGCGTGACATCGGTGGCTGGGCCGGTCTGCGGGCCGGCCTTGAGAAAGTGGCGGTTGATCAAGGCTATTCGGCGGGCGCGTGGAGTGATTCCTGGCACTACATGGGCTCCACATCGTCGAATCCCATGGGTGTCGAATGGTTCGGCCTCGTCATGGGCCTTGGGTTCGTGCTGTCTTTCGGCTACTGGTGTACGGACTTCCTGATCGTCCAGCGTGCGATGGCAGCCGATTCGATGCGGGCGGCAAGACGCGCTCCGCTGGTCGCTACCGTGCCGAAGATGCTGTTCCCGTTTCTGGTCATCGTCCCTGGCATGATCGCGATCGCCATGGCGCATTCCGGCGCGTCAGGGTTGCACCTTCCCAGCAAGGCTGATGGTTCACCGAATTTCGATCTCGTCATTCCTGTCATGCTGGGGCACTATTTTCCGAACGGCCTACTTGGTCTTGGTTTGACGGCACTGATTGCCAGCTTCATGTCGGGTATGGCAGGCAACGTCACCGCCTTCAACACCGTGTGGACCAACGATATTTACCGTCCCTATCTGCATCCGCAGGCCAGCGATGCGCGGCTACTCTGGATGGGACGTGCGGCGACGGTGGCGGGCGTCCTGTTGTCGTTGATGGCGGCGTATCTCGCCGCCGCATTCAACAACATCATGGACGTGCTGCAACTCGTGTTCGCTTTCATCAATGCGCCGCTGTTCGCTACATTTCTGCTGGGCATGTTCTGGAGCCGGGCGAATGGCCATGGCGCGTTCTTGGGTCTTATTGCCGGCACTACTTTTGCAGCATTGCATCACGGGTGCACGCTTCCGGCCGGCGCGGTGGCGGGCATCAAGGGTGGGTGGATCAGCGTAACGCACTTGTATCCGAGTGAAATGGCGCAGAATTTCTGGACGGCAATCTTCGCCTTCGCAGGATGTTTCGCCGTAACGGTTCTCGTCAGCCTTGCGACGCCGGCGATGTCCCGCGAGGGCATGGTCGGGCTCGTCTACTCGGAAACGCCGCGCGCGGGTGAAGAAAGAGGAGCGTGGT
>CAXBRZ010000024.1:0-15567 GCA_963978075.1 uncultured bacterium
CGTCCGCTCAAATCCGTCCCCGTCCGCATCCTGCTCGGCCGAGAGCCGCAGCTCACGCACATGCGCCGCCGTATAGCGCGCGCCGCGCGAGCGTAAGGACAGCACTTGCTGCAGCCGCGCATGCCCGCGCTCGAGCGTCTCGCCGTAGCCGCGCACGAGGCTCTGGCACTCGGCCAGCTCCAACGCAAGTGCGGTGTCTCGTGCCGCCGCCTCCACGACCGCCGCATGCCATTGACTGAGCCAGCGGTGCTCCTCGGCGTAGCGCAGCGAGCGCGGCCGCCAAACGCGAAGCGAGACGAGGAACCGCAGCAAGAGATACCCCGTGACCGAGGTCGAGGTGAGCGTCACATCGCGCTCGAAGCGCCTAAGCCACTGGCGCAACCGCGGCTTTCGCAAAATCGCACGACCCCAGGCGTTCGGCAGCAGCCCTGCGATCTCCTCGACGCGCGGGCGCAGGAACTCGCGCACGTGCACGAGATCCTTAGGTTTCGCCTGCGCATGGCGACGGATCTGTGCGATACGGCCGGGCGCGAGTTTCAGTTGCGCGACGCGGATCGGATCCTCGAAACACAGCCACAGCGGCAGGGTGCGCGCCATGACGGCCGTGACGGCGCCCGAAGCGTCCGCCTCTCGCACTGCTTCGAGGCGCCGAAGATACGCCTCGGCATAGGCCGCATCCTGGTACTCACGACAGCGCTCGAGGGCATGGGCGATGAGCATCTGCACCTCGGGCGCAAAGCGCGCGACGCGCGAGGCGAGTGCGGCCGGCACCGCAGGCCGCGAGACTTGCGCGGTCTCGGCCGCAGACGCCCCTTGCTGCGCGGCCGTGACCGCGGCTTCAAAGGCCCGCACGTTCAGGTCCACCGCGAGACCATAACGGCGGATCGCCTCATGGCAGGCCTCGCGCGCGAACGGCAAGGCGCCGCTGCCGATGAGGGCCCCGAAGAGCACGGGACTCACCACCGCCCGCTCGCGGGCCGCGAGCGCCGCCATGTCAAAAGCCACGAGTCGTTGCGAGACCTTGGCCAGATCCTGAAGAAGCGGCGCCGGATCGATGCGCCCGTCGCCGGGCTTCGCCTTCTCGTCGACCGTGTAGGCGCGATGGGTGGAGGCGATGAGCGTCGTACGGTCGGCGGTGACCAGTCCCCGCTCGACCATCCGGCCGGCCTCGACGAGTTCCGCCGCGAGCACGATGTCGACGTCCCCGGGCGAGGGCATGAGCGCAAAGACCGGCTGTCGCCCGTTCCCGGCGTCGGGAAAAAACTCGAGGTAATAGATGGTCGCACCGGTGCGCTGGGCCACACCCGGCACCGAGGTCGCCTGCGCGTGCCAACCGCTCAGGCGCGCAGCGGCCACGAGCCATTCGGTGAGCACGCCGCCGCCTTGGCCGCCGAGGGCGGCGACCGTCAAGGTCAGCGGACGCACGCGACTCACGCCGCCTCCAGATGGCGTGCGCCCAGCAGGCGCAGTACGGCATGTCGGATCCCGTCCTTCAGGCGCTCGTACCGGCTCGGGTTCGAGACCACATCCGCTCGATGGAAGGACGGACACAGCACCGCGGCATGCGCGACCTCGCCGCACACCCCGCAGCCCACGCAGGACTGGTCGACGTGCGTGACGGGCAGCCGGCGCAGCGGATCGCTCGAGGGTTTGATGGTCAGCGTCGGACAGCCGGAGAGGCGGATGCAGGACCGGTCGCCGGTGCAGACGGATTCATCGATGCCAAAGCGCTGCTTCTCGACCCGCCGCCCGGCCGCGAGATCCGACTTCACCTGCGGACCGAGGCGTCGCTGACGGTTCAGCTGGCACTCGCCTTCGGCGAGCACAACCTTGGGTCCCTTCTCCGGGGTGGTGAGCGCCTCGCGCAGGCTTCTCATGGTTGCGCGGATGTCGTAGGTGCGCACACGCCGCACCCAGCGCACACCGACACCGCGCACCGCCGCCTCGATCGGATGGCGCGCCTCGCGCGCACCGGCCTCAGCCTGCGAGGACGGGATGTACTGCCCGCCCGTGGCGGCCGAATAGCCGTTGTCGACGATGACCGTGACGTCGTCATGGCGGTTGAAGACGGCGTTGGCGATGCCGCTCGTGAGGCCGTTATGCCAGAACCCGCCGTCGCCCATGAGCGCGACGGCCCGCTTGCCGCCCTTGGTCTGAAGGCCTGCGGCACCGGCCGCACCGAGCCCGTAGCCCATGATGCTGGCGCCGAGATTGAAGGGCGGCAGTGTCGCGAAGGAGTGGCAGCCGATGTCGGCCGAGACGTGCAGCTTGCCCGTCTCGCGCTCGAGGAGCTTCATGGCCGTGAAGAGCGGCCGCTCGGGGCAGCCCGTGCACAGGCCCGACGGTCGCGGCGGCATGCGCTGCGAGAGCTTTGCGGCCGGCAGCAGCGGTACTTCCACCGTCGGGGCCTTCGGCAGCAGGTCCGGCGCGTATTCCGACAAGAACGCCTTCAGCCCGTTCAGAAGCACCGAGCCCGTGTACTCGCCGGCCCGCGGGAACGGGCCTTTGCCGACGACGCGCACGGTCGCGCCTTCCGCTGATAGCTGCGCCGCGATCGCCGGCTCGATGAACTCCGGCTGGCCTTCCTCGACGATGAGGAGCGCGCGCTTGTTGGTTGCAAAGCGCGACAGCTCACCCGGCACCAGCGGATAGGTCACGTTCAGCACATAGAGCGGCACTTGGGATTCGCCATACGCGTCCGCAAGCCCGAGCCGCTCGAGGGCGCGCAGCACGGCGTTGTAGAGGCCACCCTGCAGCACGATGCCGACCGGAGCGGCGTCGGATGAGAAGGTTTCGTTGAGGCCGTGGCGCTTGATGTAATCGACCGCGGCCGGCCAGCGGCGCTCGATCTTTTCCTTCTCCTGGGCGAAGGTCGAGGGCGGCAGGATGATCCGGTCGTAGGTGCGCACCGGGTTCTCGAGCGCGTCGGCCGCGGTGAAGGCGGGACGCACGTTGTCGCGCGTCTTGAACCGACCGCGCAGGTGACAGGCGCGGATGCGCAACATGAAGAGCACGGGGGTGTTGCTGGCCTCGGAGAGTCTGAACCCCTCTTCGACGAGGTCGACCACCCGCTGCTGGTCCGGACGCGGATCGAGCAGCCACATCTGCGACTTCATCGCGAAGGCGTGCGTGCGCTCCTGCATGATGCTCGCGCCTTCGCCGTAGTCCTCCCCGAGCAGCACGAGCGCGCCGCCGGTAACACCGGCCGAGGCGAGATTACTCAACGCATCGGACGCAACGTTCGTGCCTACGGTGCTTTTCCACGTCACGCAGCCGCGGATCGGGTAGTTGATGGAGGCGGCGAGCATCGCCGCAGCCGTCGCTTCGCTCGCGCCGACCTCGAACGTAACCCCAAGGTCGTTCAGGATCTCCTCGGCGTCGGCGAGCACATCCATGAGGTGCGATACGGGGGCACCTTGGTAGCCGCCGACATAGCCGACCCCGGACTGCAGCAGCGCCTTCGTGACGGCGAGAATGGTTTCGCCTTCGAAGACCTGCCCGTCGCCGAGCTTCAGATGCTCGACTTCTTTTTTGAACGAACGCTCGGCCACGCCACCCTCGCCCCGTCGCTTGCGGTCTGACCGATATTAGTTGAATATTCAAGTGAAATGTCAACTAAAAAGCCCGCCTCCCGAGACAAGACCCGTCCTGACGCCCGGCGCCGGGCCGATGCGGCGGATCCGGCGTTTGTGCTGGAGGACTCGCCCTTCTTCGTGATCAACCAGGTGGCCGGCGCCTATGCGCATGCCATGGAGCGATCATTGAAGGCGATCGGGGCGGACATCCCGCGCTGGCGCATCCTGATGCTCGCGCACGAGCGCGGGCCGATCAGTGTCACCGAGATCGCTGCCCTCGGTGTTTTGAAACTGCCCACCGCCACCAAGGTCATCCAGCGCCTTGCGGCCGAGGGGCTGCTGCAGGTCGCGCGCTCCGAGAAGGATGCGCGGGTCAGCGAGGTCACCTGCACGGCGTCAGGCGACACGGTGGTCGCGCAGGTGCGGGAAGTCGCTAGTCAGCGGTTTCGGGAGGCGTTTCGGGACATGCCGGCGCAAGAGATCGACGAACTGAATCGCCGCCTGCGGACCGTGCTGTCAAACCTGCAACCCTGAGACACCCGCGCTGCCGTCAGCCGGCCCTCCAAACCAGAACTCGCAGTTCGCTCTATTGACGCCGGCACGGGTGTAATCACCATTGAGGCCGTCGATTTCAGGGACACCCTATGGCCGTTCCCAGGCTGACCGCGAGAGGGGATTCCACGGGGGTTGTCATCGCTTCGGATTTGCTTGTCCAAAGAAGTTCTCGCGTGGTGACATCCTCCGTGCGGCCTAGACGCCGGACGGGATACTGCTGACGTTGCACGATGCGTCGTCGACCGACGAGGTGAAGGAACAGCAGGCATCCTTCAGACCGATGGTGATACCTTTGATGCGTTCGCCGAGCGAGGTCCGAGCTCATGAAACGCAGACCGAATCCTGCAAAGTCGGATCACGAGAATCCGGTTTGGACGGCAGACGACTTCCGTCGCGCAAAGCCGGCTGCAGAAGTTTTGTCGTCACTCTTCGGCACCCGAGTTGCCGCGCAGATGCTCAAAACCCGCGGTCGGTCGAAAACAGGTCTGTCCTAGGCCGCCACTCGCCAGCGGTTTCAGCAGGAAATGATCGAGTGCCAGAAAGCGCCGGGCGTTCGACGGCACGTTCTGGCCTCTCCAGTTCTAGGTCTACGGCTGACTTCTTGACCGACACGTCCCTCCCTTCCTCAAGGACGTGTCCTCTAGAACGCGGAAGGATGGTCTTGCAATGAGTGACGTCAGTCTTTCGGCAACAGATCTTCCAACGCGTAGAGCGTGCGCTGCGGTATCCGCTCCGGTGGGTAGTAGAGTCCGATGACTTCAAGGACGGATGTCACCGTGCGAAGGTCCTGGAGCCGCAAGAGGAAGCGGACATCATCGATGTCGTGGAATTCGCGACCTATGCGCATCGCAAGACACTTCATTGCCAAAAGATACGCCGGCTGGGCCACCATCACCCTGAGGTGGGGCTTTTCCAGATAGAGATCAAATTCCCCACGCTCGCTGAGAAAGCCCTTGACGGCATCATTCAGCCAGTCCGGGGGCACCTGCGCGCGCAGGGCCACGCGCTGCGCGGCCTCCCGCATGACCCGCGTGGGCTGAAACCAGGCATCCACGTCCTGGGTCGACGGTCGGGCAGCATACGCAAGGCACATCACCGCACCACCGACCACGAAGATCTCGCCGCGGCTGCCGACCCGTCCGAGTTCCTCGTCGAGCAGGTCGAACAGCCGGCGGATGTCGCGCTGACGGAGCATCCATCACACCTGGTCGCCGACCGAGGCGTCCACAAACAGGTTGCGGCGGCGGAACGGCGCGGGCGAATGGGAGAGCAGATAAAGGCGCAGCGAAGGCAGTTCGCTGTCAAAGACCGGGACCTTGAGGGGCGGGATCCGTGCCACCCAGCCGGGCACGGCACAGCCACGCAGGTGACAGGCCCGCTCGACCATGGCGGCGATGCGGTTCGCCAGCTCGGGATCTTCCGGGATCGGGTCGGGCGCACTGGCCACCGCGTCGGCCAATTCGGCGGGGGACAGTGATGCGAGGAAGGCGTTGAACGCCGCCAGGGCATAGCGCGAATCCGTCGAGGCGTCACAGTCCCGCACGCACCCTGCAAACCGGGTCCCGGCCTCCGGCAGGAGTCGGGCGAGCACATAGCTCGACATATCGAGGCCTGCCGCGGCCGCCCGTTGCGCGATGCGGGCCTTCTGGGCGGGCGACACTCGAATCTGCAACTGCGCGGACTTGGTGGTCGACTTCATGGTCAGACATCCTCGCAACGACGGGCCATTATTGTCAATACAATTGTATTGACAATTTCGGCACTCACGGCGCCCCGTCGGACGCGGGAGACCCGCCTCGTAACACTGGCTGTCGCCTTAGTGCGTCGTCCCGAGCTCGCTGGAGGCGCAGCAGTGCTTGTACTTGCGGCCGCTGCCACACGGACACGGATCGTTGCGACCGACCTTCACGGTCGCGCGACGGAAAGTCGTTCCGTGCCTCGGCGCTTCCGCACCGGCGCGCCGCGCCTCGGCAAAGTGGCGGTAGGCCCGCGTAAATCCCGCCGCCATGAACATCAGGACCTCGTCGGCCTCCTTGTCGGAATAGACCTTGTGAGGCCAGTCCTCGTCGGTCTCGCCGGCCACCACCGGGATCATGAAGAGGGCTCCCTCGTTCTCGTCACCGAAGAGCGACATCCAGCCCGGCCGGTCGAGGTCCACGCCGCGCATGAAACCGCGGGCCCAGTCGCGGCCGAGGATGCCCCGCTCGTCCGGCGCATCCTCGACCAAGGGCGGGTGGATGCCGTCCCGGTCGATGTCGGCGATGATGGAGTTCCAGTGCCGCATGATGAGCGGCAGCACCGTGTTGGCCTCCGTAAGATCCTGGAACACCGGTTCGTCCGGCGACTGCACACCCCACACGAGGGGCAGATAGGCGCTTGGCATGAAGGACGTGGGACCGGCCAGCAGCGCGCAGAAAAGCCCGTCCATCCCCTCGACCGTCAACGCATCGGGGCTTGGAAGACGCGCGAGGAAATCCTCGAGGAACTGCATCTCCGTGTCGGTGAGCGGTTCGCGCCCGGTTGCCTGTACGGTCATGAGATACCTGCCGCCTTCTTGTTGGACAAGGGTGAGAATCCTCTGCCTGCGTCCGCCACGCGAGCTGCGCTGGGCGAAGGCACTTCATGATGGCGCCAGAACGGGCTCGCGCGCCATCACGCTGCGCAAAAGGTCACACGCCACTGAACAGGCGGTCGATCGCGTTGAGCAATGCCGAGCGCGCGTCACCCACGTTGCCGATGGCGGTTCCCATCAGTCGCTCCGGCATGGCACGCATCAGAGGCACACCCACGCGATAAGGCGCCCCCGCGAGATGAACCAAGGGCAGGAGTACGCTGTCGGTCTCGGGCAGTAGGGCGGCGGGTATGAGCGGGGCCACAACCCGGTCCCGACTGGACGCACCGACCACATCCGCCTGCAACTGCACGAGGTACGGAAACGCGCGATTGCGCGCCGCGGGGCTCGGATACACGTCAAACTGACTCATCGAGCGACGCCTCCCACGCATCCATCTCCTCGGTGAACGACCCGTATGTCTCGGCAAGGGCATCCAACGCCCGAAGGTCGGCCGCCATCTGATCGCGCAACGCCGCCTTCGCATGTTCCGTGTAGGCCCCGGCCAGCGCCTGCTCGGCCACCCGGGACACGTTGATCCCGGCCTCCTTGGCGCGGGCATACAGGTCGCCGTTGATCGTGAGGCTGACCGTACGACGTGCAGCCGAGGGGTCGAAGTGCGCCGGCTTCATGGCAAGTCCCGTCCTGTTGCAAAGGTCAGTTGCGATTTTACGCGTGTTTAATTACCCGTGTCTTTGGGCCGTCCTAGCCTCAATCACTGCCAGACCCGCGTTTGGCCAAGACGGCTGCGGTTGGACTCCCGGCGCTTGGGTCGAATATCCTATTGTACCGACATTTTTGGAGCGTCCTATGGCCGCCACCTTCCTCACCTCACGGGAATTCAACCGGGACCCCAGTCGGGCCAAGCGGGCGGCCCAGACCGGTCCGGTCTTTGTCACCGACCGCCGCCAGCCGGCCCTCGTGGTGCTCAGCATCGCGGACTACGAAAAGCTGGCGGGTCAGAACCGGTCGCTGGCAGAGATCCTGATGCCGGCCGAGGACTTGTCGTTTCCGTTCGAAACCCCGCGGTCCGATCGGCGCCCGGCACCGCCGGACCTCGACTGATGTACCTGCTCGATACCAACGTCGTTTCCGAGAGCCGCAAGTTGCGCGGCGGATCCGCCCACCCAGGCGTCGTGGCGTGGCTCTCGTCGACCTCTCCGGGAACCACCTTCATTTCGATCCAGACGGTCTTCGAACTGGAACTCGGGATCCGGCTCAAGGAGCGGCAGGATCTTGCCCAGGGACAGGCGCTGCGCCGATGGCTTGAAACGGTTGTGCTGCCGGGTTTCGGCGAACGCATCCTGACGGTGGATGTGGCGATCGCGACGCGCTGCGCTGGCCTGCATGTGCCGGACGCGGTCAGCGAACGGGACGCATGGATCGCCGCCATCGCCCTTGAGCACGGACTGACCGTGGTGACGCGCGACGTGAAGGATTTCGCCCGCACTGGCGTGGCCCTGCTGAACCCTTGGGACTGACGAAGACTCGCAACGGGCGACAGGCGAGCCAGCGTTTCGACGAAGCGTGGCGCAGCCTTCCAATTCGGTACCCAGTCGCCGACGATTTACAGATCCTCACGCACGGACATGGTCAGCGACACGGCCGAGGACGCCGCGGAGGCTTGTTCATCGGCGCCGTCTCGCGCGCAGATCGTCCAGTGTCGGCCGTCCCTTTCGTGGCGCAATGGTGACTTCCAGTCCCACGCTCTCGAGGAGCGCCACGAGTTTCTGGAACCCCACCTCCTCGCACTGGCCGGTTTCCAGCGCAGACACCGTGGTGCGGCTCATGCCGAGCGGCCGCGCAATCTCTGTCTGGGAGAGCCCCGCCGCGCGCCGGGCGCTTTTCAGCAGCGGTCCTACCTCGGTGAGTCTCATGCGGCTCTCCTGCACTGAATTGCAGTACATATACTGCAGTTACGGATCAAAAGGCTACCTTGCAGTATTTATACTGCAATAAGGACACCCGCTCGAGGCGCCTGACCAAGCCCTTCCCACCTTTTTGTCCGATTTGTGCGTGAACCGCGCGGGCTACTGGGCGCGCCTCGCCGGCACGACCGCTTACAGCCGGTGACGGATCGCCATCCCAATCTTTCCCTGCCGGAACGAAGCACGGCAGGCGTATGCTGCGTGGCAGACTGTCACACGAGAGCCCGGCATCACGGGCCCAAGGGGGGTATCAGGATGACGCAACCCACACCGGTCAGCCCGTCCGAGCGGGTGGTCGAACTCGACTATGTCCGGGGCCTCGCGCTCCTTGGCATCTACATCATGAACATGCAGGTCTTCAACCTGTCGTGGGGCGTCTCCGATGACGCCACCGGCCTGTCTTTGGGACTGCTCGACGAGATTGTGAAGATGGCGAGGGAGGTGTTCTTCTCGGGCAAGTTCAACGCGATGTTCAGCCTGCTCTTTGCGGTGGGGTTCACGATCCAGCTGCAGCGGCTCGAGGCAGCACTTGGCGACGCGGGTCGGTGGATCTACGTGCGCCGCCTCCTGGTCCTGCTCGGCATCGGCCTGCTGCACGGACTCGTGTTCTGGTTCGGCGACGTGCTGCACACCTATGCATTGCTCGGGTTCCTTTTGCTGCTGCTGCGTCAGGTCAAGGACCGCTGGATCATCACGCTCGCCGTCGCCTGCGTGTTTTTGCCCACCCTCTCGCACTACCTCGCCGACCTCGCGTATGGCCCGATGTCGCCGCAGCAAATGCAGGCGCTGGAGACAGCCGAGGTGGCGCGTGACCAAGCGGCGTTCGCGCACGGCACCGTGTCGATGGGTGTGCAGCGCAATGCCGAGGTGTTCGGCGACATCTATTCCGGCTACTTTGCCGCCCATCGGGTGGTCTACATGTACGCGGAACTGCTCATGACGATGCTGGTGGGCCTCCTGGCCGGCCGACACCGGTGGTTCCAGCGCGCCGCGGCGCATCCGCTTGTCGTCACGCGGGTGCAGCGCATTGCGCTGGCCGTCGGCATCCTCACCGCAGCGGGCCTTTACTACGCGGCAAGCCATCATGGCTTTGGCAGCAACACTTGGCTGGCCTACTTGTACGGATACTCCTACCGGGTCTGCCGTGCCGCGCTCATGGTGTTCTACGTCACCTCGCTGCTGCGCCTGATCCAACGGCCCGCGTGGGCCACCGGCCTTCGCCCGCTGGCGCTCGCCGGGCGCATGGCGCTCAGCAACTACCTGCTGCAGACGGCGATCGCGCTCTTCATCTTCCGCCCGTGGGGACTGGGGCTATACGGGCGCTGCGGCCCGGCGGCGAGCTTCGCGCTGGCGGTCGGCATCTACGTGATCGTGCAGTTGCCGTTCAGCGTCTGGTGGCTGCGCCGGTTCCAGTTCGGGCCGCTTGAATACCTCTGGCGCGCCGCGACCTACGGACGGTTTCCGCCCATGCGCGGGGGTGTGGCAGCCTGAGATGCACGACGCGGCAAGTCCGGGCCGCCTCGTCAGCGCAAGGGGCCGCCCGACGACATGCCGTTTAGGTGACGCCACGCGCTTGCAGTTCGCGGGATCGCAGGATGCGCTGTTTCGCAAAGAGTCTCAGCAGTAGCGGATTGCTTGCCGACCTTATGAGCCTTAATCAAACAATTTGCATAGCCTAATTGATGAACATAAGCGTTTTGTATGTTGTCGAACCGGCTGCCGCCCGCCAGCCGAAGGGAGAGCCCCGCAAGGCACGGCGTAGCTGCCACTACCTCATGATTCTTGAAAACAATATCGTCTTACGATAGTATCGTGCTTCGTGACTATCCTGTCCTTTCGCTGTGCAAAGACGGAAGCGCTGTTCCGCGGACAGGGCTGTAGGCAGTTCCGCGCCATCGAAACCGTTGCATTGCGAAAACTCGCCATGCTGAATCGAGTGGTCAGGATTGATGAGTTGAGGATTCCTCCGGGAAACCGCTTGGAAGCCCTGCAGGGAAAACGCAAAGGCCAATGGAGCATCCGGATCAATGATCAGTGGCGCGTTTGTTTTCAGTTCAGCAACGGTCACGCCACTGGCGTTGAGATAGTCGATTACCATTGAGGCACGTCATGCGCAAAGTTCCTTATCCGACACCTGGAGAGATCCTGCGGGAAGAGTTCCTGAAGCCCCTTGGACTCTCGGCATACCGGTTGGCCAAGGACATCGGCGTGTCGCAATTGCGGATCAGCCAGATCCTCGGCGGCAAGCGCGCCATCACGGTCGATACGGGGCTTCGCCTTTCAAGGTATTTCGGTCTCAACGAATCATTCTGGACGGGCTTGCAGCTCGATTTTGATGCCTCGGTCGCGCGGGAAGAACTCGCGGACGTGCTGAGGCAGATCAAACCGCTTGAGGTGGCATAGACCTCAAGCGCCACACGCCGGCCGTACGCAAACCCCGATGCCGATCAGTCCTTGATTCGCGCCAGCAACTCGGCGCGCCGCGCCTGCACGGCCGGCAACGGCCGATGCCGCGCCGCCGCGACTTCCGCGGTCGTGTAGTCGCGGAAGTCCGCCGGCAAGGGCACGCTGCTCAAGTTGCGCGCCATCCAGTTCAGGAGCTCGGCGATGGCCGCGTCATCCAGCGGCGCCTGCGCCACCCCCGGGACCCTGAGGATGTAGTCCCGCCCCTCGGGCCAGGCCGAGAACGGCACCAGCGTGCCGCGCATGTCCGGCACCCGTCCGTTCTCGCCTTCGGCATTGCCGTGGTGACAGCCCATGCACTGCAGCTGGTAGTTCACCCGTGGCGCATACGCCCACGACGGCAGCGCCGCGAGCGCAAGGAGCAGCGCCGCCAACCCGCGCACGACTTATTCCGCCGTGCCGACGATCCGCGCGGTCGAGCAGTGGTACGGAATGTTGGCCGAGCTGTTGCCCGAGCACCAGTTGTAGTCGTTCGACTGGCCCGGCTGGTAGAGCGGCGAGTCGCCTTCGTTGCGGTTGCAGAAGCAGCGGCCGCACTGCGACTTGCCGCAGCAGTCGTTGTAGGAGATGACGTAGTCCTTGCCGTCGGCCGGGTTGTGGCAGGTGCCGATCCAGGTCACCGCCGACATCTCGGTGCCCGGCGGACAGGAGGACTGCGTGCCGCCACAGCAGGAGCACAGGAAGCCGTCGATCGCGCAGTGCCGCCAGTACTCGCAGCTGGCCGGATCACCGGGGTCGCCAGCGGTGCCCGCGGGCTTGGGCGCGGCGCGTTCGGCGCCACGCGCCACCGGCAGGAGCGGCAGTGCCGCAGCTCCCACCAGTACCGTGCCGAGCGCGCCCAGGAATCCGCGCCGCGACGAACGCCGCGCCAGCGAGCGGGAAGAACCTTCGATGATGCTATCGAGCCACTTCATGGAATTGCTCCGCTAGGATCGGTCTCAGACCGCCGTTGAATGCCGATGTCCCTCGAGATAGTCCTGCATGGAGGCGACGCCGAGCCGCTTCGCCTCGAACAGGCTCTCGAGGTGTTCACGTGAATTGATGATGCCGCGCGCGCGCAGGACGCCCTCTTGGTCGAGGATCACCGCGTAGGGCAGCTTACTGACCTGGTAGCTGACGCCAAGCGGCGAGGAGACGACATAGGGGAATGCGCCAAGGTCCTGCTCGGCCACGAACCGCCGCTGCTCCTCCTGGTCGCCGTCGCTCGCCAGCACCACCTCAAGCCACTCCGCCTCGCTGCGCCGGCTTGACTTCAGCACCGGCAGGAGCGCCTTGCAGACCGGGCACGTGGGCGAGACGAACATGACGAGCTGGCTGCGCCCGTCGGTGCGGGTGCCACCCACGGTCACCGAACCGCCCTCGAGCGTGTGCAGCGGCAGCGTCGGCGCGATTTCCCCGACCTTGAGTCCCTTGGCGAGCATGAGCGCCCCCACCGGCGTGATGCGCTCGTGCAGCACGCCGACCTGACGCACCAGCGCCAGCACGACGAGCGCGAGCACGACGACGAGCACCCAGAGCAACACGTTCGACACCAGAAGCGGGTTCATCGACTTCCCTTAAATAAGGCGCCGCGCGGCATGACCTGACCGAGCAGCCGGTCAATCGCGAGCCACAACAGCAGGATCGTGGCCAGCGCCGCGAGGATGGAACACAGGTCAAGCCAGAGCAGCGGCCGCACGTCCCATGGCAGGGCGGCGGGCAGCACGAGCCCCGCGAGCAGCACGTTGCGGGTGACCATCCAGCCGGCCACGGGCCGGCGCTCGAGCGGGCCGGTGCAGCCGCAGTCGAGGTCGGTGCGGCCCTGCGCGACGTTCCAGCCGATGGCGAAGGCATAGACGACGAGCAGTGCGGCGATCGCAAGCGCGCACGCGGCACGGCTTGCGGGCACGAAGAGACCCACCGAAAGTCCGGCCTCGGTGAGCGGCAGCAGCACACTGGCCGGCGTCAGCAGCGCGCGCGGCACGAGCCTGTAGGCCTCGAGCACCGCGCGGAACACCGCAAGTTCCCTTGCCTTGTGCCAGGCGGCCGGCAAGAGCAGCGCCGAATAGCTGAGCGTCAGCACAAGACCGAGCGCCGGATCGAGGGTCGGCATCAGTGCGTCGTCAGGTACATGATCGACGTGCCGGCCTCGGGCACGGTGTGCTTGAGCTTGCCGGAGTGCGCGTCGTGGATCATGAGGTTCGTCGCTTCGGGGGACGCCGCATACAGGAGCGGATGGTCATCCGAGGACACCGCGATCACGCCGACCGCCTCGCGCGTGTGCAGCGTGCGCACGCGGGCGTGGGTGTCGACGTTGACGACGTGGATCGTGCGCCCGCCGTCCTTGTGGCTCTCGCGCGGGCCCTGGTGGACGATCGCGTAGAGCTGCCGGTCGCCAGCGTGCGCGGCCATCTGCTGCACGCCACCCGGACGCCAGCCGGCCTTCTTCTCGGCCGCCGTCAGAAGAGGCCACGACGGCAGCGCCGTCACGCCGCTCGCATTGGCGCGCAGCGGCCGGATGTCGCCGTCGAAGGTGACGAAGTACCAGGTGTCGCCCATGCGCACCGGCTTCTCGGTCACCGGGTCGTGCGTCAGGTCGAAGACGGGGTCGGTGTGGGTCTGCGAGACCGCATGACCGCTGTCGTCGAGCACCACGCTCATCACGCCGCCGTCGGCACAGACGCTGAAGAAGCTGCGCGGACCGCTCGGATGCACGAGCGCACAGCCCGGCGTCTCGACCTCGCCCACAAAACTGCGGCTCTGCGTGTCGACCACGGTGACCGACTGCGAGGGGTTGAAGTTGTAGATGAGCAGGAACCGGCCGTCATCGGTGATGCCGGCCATGCCGACCACCGGGATCGCCGAGGCGCGCTTGGGCGGGATCGCGATCTCGCCCAGCGGCTTCAAGGTCGCCGTGTCATAGACGCTGACGACATCGGTGCGGGTGCCGCGCGTATGGCGCGAGAAGTAGGTCTCTGGCGAGTAGAGGGTGTGGCCGTCCGGCGCGAGCACGCTGTGCGCGCTGAAGCCGCTGGAGATCATGCCGAGGAACCGGCCGCTGTCGCCGTCGAAGAGGTGCACCTGGCTGTCCGTCATGTGCGGGAACACCATGTCGTTCGCCCAGACCCAGTGCTTCGACACCGGCGGCAGGGTGACGTTCTCGGGATGGAGTCCGATGTCGGACGGCAGGTCCGCCTGCGCAGCAAGCGACAGTCCGAGCGCGAGCATGAGAAGGCCAAGCCGCTGCTGCCACCGTGAGGTTCCTGCCATGCGCATCATCTGTCCCCCTGCTGTCTTCCGGTTGTCACGCACCGAGCGCCGGATCATTGCCAAGCAAGGCCACCCCGGCTAGCACGATCGCGCAGGCGCACTGGTACGGCGACGCGTCCGGTGCACCCGCGGGAGTGTAGCAACCCCGCCGCTGCGCCGCAGCGTCACGGCCGTGCTAACGTCCAAGGAGGGGTACAGACGGGGATGGCGATGGACGAGGGCGGGAGAGGCTCCGGGCAGATCGATCTGGCGCGGCTCGACGACGCGTTCTACCAGAACCCGTACCCGCAGTACGCCGACTGGCAGTCCCGGGGGCCGGTGCTGCCGCTCGCCGACGGCGGCTGGCTCCTCACCCGTCATGCGGACCTGTCGGCCGTGTACCGCAACCGCACGGCCTTCAGCGCCGACAAGAAGGCGGCCTTCGGCCCGAAGTTCGGGATCGGCACGCCGCTCTACGCACACCACACCACCAGCCTCGTCTTCTCCGACCCCCCGTACCACACCCGCGTGCGGCGGCAGATCGTCGGCGCCCTCTCGCCCGGCGCGATCCGCAGCCTCGTGCCGGGCCTAATCGCCCTCGTCGATGGCCTGTGCGAGCGCATCGGGCGCGACGTCCTGCGCGCAAGCACCCTACACGAATCCGAACGCTGCGCAAAACGCGATCCCGCAGAGCAATCGTTTGAAATATCGGTTCATCATGTCTTTTCCTTCCCTTCTGGAACGCTATAACGTTTACCCGTGTCGGCGCGACTACTTGCTGCTGCCCGAACCCTCGGCTGCCTTGTTGTACATGAACTGGCTGATCAGTTTCTCAAGCACCACCGCCGACTGCGTCAGCTTGAGCGTCGCGCCCGGCGCGAGCGGCTTGTCTTCAGCGCCGCCTTCGAAGCCGACGTACTGCTCGCCGAGCAGGCCGGCGGTCAGGATCTTGCAAAAATGAAAAACGACGTTACATTGAATGTCGTAACACTTTATACAAATGTAATTTTTAATAAAGAGCTGCTTGATAATTCCAGATTTCAACTTGAGTCTGCACAGGAACAACTTGGGAGAATAAAAAAACAAGTTGAAGCAGGCTCCTTACCAAAATCAAATGAATTGAATCAGGAAGCACAGGTTGCTACAGCAGAGGTAACACTGATAAATCAGGAAAATGCGCTAAACCTTTCGCTGCTTCAATTAAAAC
>CAXBRZ010000025.1:0-15487 GCA_963978075.1 uncultured bacterium
CGCTTATCTATTTCAAGAAACTGTAGTTATATAGATTAGAAATAAATCCATGCTTTACGGTCTTGCATAGAATTTTCATCTTGTGGTAATATTTCAAAGGGTTAGAACTATAGTTCACCCAGCCGATTTTCGGGGACACCGACGGCTCGTGCGCAAACGGGGAAGAGGCACTAAGGCTTCTCAAGACGCCTGGGCGCCACAAGGTGGGAGAATTCATGCCATGAAGGACCACGTTTACCGGGTGAACATCGAAAGTCCAGTCCCCGTATACGTACAGCTGGAGCAACAAATCCAAAACCGTATCGCCTCCGGTGCGGCCAAGCCGGGCGATCACCTGCCTTCCGTGCGCGAACTCTCCGATCAGGCAGGGGTCAATGCGAACACGGTGTCCAAGGTCTCCCGCGCCCTGCTGCTCATGGGGCTGGTGCATACCCGCCGTGGCGTCGGGGTCACCGTGACGCAAGACGCGCCTAAGCTGTGCCGCGATCGCGCCCGCAACACCGCGAAAGAAGCCCTGCGCGATGCTGTCGCAGCCTGTGTCAGCTCCGGGGTAGCCACCCAGGAGGTCGTTAAGATCGTTTCCAAGTGCGTCGAGGGCAAGGGCGACGCGCGGGACAATTAGCTGTCGGTCGCGCCCATCAATTGACACGGCCGCATTACGTAGGCGAAGATCCCGGCTCCCTGCCTCGAGGAGCCCCCAGCATGAAGCGCGCGCCTGCCTGCATTGCACTGTTGTTTGCCGCCCATGCGGGTCTCGCATGGGCGCACGCGGAAACCTTGGCCGCAGGCGGCTTTCTCGTCGGGTTTCGCCACCCGTTGACCGGGCCCGACCACCTCTTGGCGATGCTCGCCGTCGGGCTATGGGGTGCGCAGCTCGGCGCGCCCGCGGTGTGGCTGCTCCCAGTGACCTTTCCCATGATCATGGCCTTTGGCGGCACTGTCGGCCTGATGGGCCTCAAACTTCCCGGCGTTGAAATCGGCGTTGCATCGTCGGCCATTGCCCTGGGGCTGTGCGTCCTCTTGGAGGCGCGCCCCCCACTCTGGGCCGCAGTTGTGCTCATCGCATTCTTTGGCGTGTTTCATGGCAACGCCCACGGCACCGAGCTGCCGCCGGGCGCCAGCGGCGACCGAAGCATTGCGTCAGGTGACAATTCGTGTGACCGGGAGGGGTTCGGCCGCAGCGGACCCTGCGCTGCAGTCCTTCTATGCCGACGCCCCAAAATACGTCCTGACCTACCGCTCGGTCGCGCCAGGGCTTGTCGCCGTTGCCTTTGACCCGGCCCTCGTGGAGGCGTCACTGACCCGTTTGTCCCAGCGGCTCTGGGGGCGTGAACGTCCGCAGCTATTGGTCGTGATGGAAGGCTCAGTGACGGCCCTTGCCGCCGCCCGCCGGGAACTGCAGGTGGCGGCCCAGCTCCGCGGGATCCCGCTGCTCTACGCAGAGACCCGGGCAGAAACTCCGGTTGCGGTCCGGGAGGGCCAGCCGGAGGCCCTGAAGTCCGCAGCCAGGACTTTCGGCACGGAGGGTGTACTCCTCGTTCGGGCAACCGCAAATGGCCTATCGGCGGTGTGGACGGGTCCTGCCGGGGAAGGCTCGGCAACGGGCGGGGCTGCCGAGGTCATGGAAGCGATGGCCGACCGGCTCGGTGCAGCGCTGGCGGTCAGCGCGTCCGACAGCGGTCGGTTGTTGGTCGTCGTCCATGGCGTTGACGACTTGGCCGCCTATGCAGGCGTGCTGTCGCAACTGGCCTCGATGCCTGCCGTACAGCAGGTCAGCGTCGATGCGGTCTCTGCCAGCACCCTGAAATTGCGGATCTCGGGTTCGCTCGATGGGCAGGCGTTTCGCAAAAGCACCCGTGATACTGGACGCTTTGAGGTGGCCGATGGCGGGACGCGCGAAGTGGAGTTGGTGTACCACCCATGAACTGGTCCTGGATACCCAACGCTCTGAGTCTGGCTCGTATGCTGCTCGTCCCACCCAGCGTGCTGCTGCTCCTCGCGGGCCGTTACGAGTTGACGCTCGTCTGTTTTGGTTGCGCGGCGGTCTCCGACGGGTTGGACGGGTGGCTCGCGAAATCCTTTGGTTGGACCAGTCGTTTCGGCAAGATCATTGATCCGATTGCTGACAAACTCCTGCTGGTCAGTCTTTTCGTATCACTGTCCGTGGTGCGATTGGTGCCACTTTGGCTGACGGTCACGGTGGTGTTGCGCGATGTGGTGATCGTGTTGGGCGCTCTCGCGTACCGCTTCCTGATCGGGTATCTGGAGGGCAGGCCGACCGCGGTCAGCAAGCTCAACACGCTCCTGCAGTTGTTGTTTGTGCTGTTGGTGATTGCAAAGGCCCAATGGGGTTATTTGCCTGATGCGGCTCTTCTTTGGCTCGGAGCCGTTGTGTTTGTGGCAACGGTCATCAGCGGGCTTGATTACGTTTTGACGTACGCCCGCGCGGCGAGTCGTGAGCGGAGCGTGGCGTCCTGATGGAGCAACTAGCCCTATTGGACGTGCGACTGCGCGCTGCAGCCACTTTCGAACAGTTTGAGACAGGCCCTAATGCTGCTGTAGTGGCGGCCTGCGAATCCAGGGCTGTGCAGCGGGGCGAAGCGCCGCTCATTCTGTGGGGAGTAGGGCGCAGCGGGCGTTCGCACTTGTTGCAGGCGGTCTGTGCGCGGGCTGCCCTGTGTGGTCGCCGGGCTGCCTACCTGCCGTTGAGCGAGGAATGGGTCCGGCCCGAAATGCTCGCCGGGCTTGAAACGCTGGACGTCCTGTGTCTCGATGACATTGATGCGCATCTCGACGAGCCTGCTTGGGCTCTTGCGCTGTTCAATCTCTACAACGAGATATCGGAAGCGGGCAACAACCTTCTGATGACGACCGGGTGCGCGCCCGCCGGATTGACCGTCTCCCTTGCTGATCTTGCGTCGCGCCTTTCAGCGTGCCTCATCATGCAGGTCCGATCCCTCGATGACGAGTCGCAGGCACGCGCCCTGCACATCCGTGCAGCAGCACTCGGGATTGAATTGCCGGAAGATGTGTACCAGTACCTGCACCACCGGCTTCCCCGGGATCTCGCTTCGCGACTTGAGGCCCTGGATCGGCTGGATGCGGCGTCACTGTCGCACCAGCGTCGCCTGACGGTGCCTTTCGTCCGGGCGATCCTCAGTCTTGCGGACGAGTGATCCTCAGGTGTGCGACCGCCGCGACGAAGACCGCAAACGCAAGCAGCACCTCGGCTGCGGCAAGCATGCGAACGCCTGGATTGGCCAGTAGCTCCATCAGGCCGTAGGCGAGATAGGGTGAAGTGAGCAGGATCGCCCACAGGGCCTGCCGCCGTTGCCCGCGCCACAGTCCTGGCAACAGCACGCACCAGGGCATTACGGCACCTAGCGAGAGCAGGCCAGCGGTTGCTGGGCGGTAGCGAAGGCACGCCCAAAGGACAATCTCGACCATCAGGCCAAGGACGAGGCCGGACAGGACTCGTCTGGACCGATTCATACGCGAGGTTCACCCTTTAGCCTGAGGGCGGCCAATGCAATTCGTCGCCCCAGCACGTGGGCCAGATGCCTTTCGTCCTCGCCGACCGCACCGCTGTCTGCGGAGGCGACAGCGCCTGCGCCGTACGGTGCGCCCCCGCGGGCACGGGACAGCGCGGATTCGGTAAATGGTAGACCGACGATCAGCATCCCGTGATGCAGCAGGGGCACCATCATCGAAAGCAGGGTTGCCTCGTGGCCGCCGTGCGGCGTGCTCGTTGAGGTGAATACGCCGGCAGGACGTCCCACGAGGGCACCGCTCGCCCATGACGCACTCGTACCGTCCAGAAAGTACTTCATCGGCGCCGCCATGTTGCCAAAGCGGGTTGGGCTGCCAAGCGCTATCCCGTCCGCCGCCGCCCATTCGGCCGGCGTGACGTATGGCGGACCGTCGTCCGGGACCGCGGCGGCGGGTTGCTGCACGGTGCTGGTGACGGCCGGTACCGTACGCAACATTGCCTGTGCGCCTGCAACGCTATCCACGCCGCGGCAAATGTGGCGAGCCAGTTCTCTGGTGGTCCCATTGCGCGAGTAGTAAAGCACGAGAATCGTGGCCATCTAATGACTCCTCACTGCGCCATCACCTTGCAGGTGAAGGCGTCTTCCAAAGGGAAATCTCAGAGTCGCCCTGTAGTATCGGATCGCCCATCAACCCATCCGGGATTTCAGGAAAGCAACGGCTTCGGACAGCGGCATGTCCTCGTTGTTCTCGGCACGTCGATGACGGTATTCGAGCATGCCATTCTCAAGTCCGCGCTCTCCAACGACAATCCGGTGCGGAATGCCGAACAGTTCGGCATCGGTGAATTTCACACCCGGCCTGGCATCGCGGTCGTCCAGCAACACATCGATGCCCGCGGCCGAGAGTTCGCCGTAAAGGGCGTCGGTCGTGGCCCGCACACGTTCAGACTTCTGGTAAGCCATCGGGACGAGCACCACATTGAATGGCGCGAGTGGTTCAGGCCATGCGATGCCGCGTTCGTCATGGTTCTGCTCGATGGCCGCCGCAACCACACGGGTCACGCCGATGCCGTAGCACCCCATCAGCATCGGAACGCTCTGGCCATGGGTATCCAGCACGGTCGCGCCAAGTGCTTCGCTGTATTTTTGCCCAAGCTTGAAGACGTGACCGACTTCAATGCCGCGGGCGATGGACAGCTTTCCATGACCCGAGGGGCTTGGGTCTCCCTCCACGACATTGCGAAGATCCGCAATTTCCGGTTCCGGCAGATCACGTCCCCAGTTCACGCCAACGAGGTGGGCGTCCCTGGAATTCGCTCCGCAAACAAAATCCGCCAGTGCGGCGGCGCTGCGATCGACGATGACCGGACAACCGAGATTGACGGGGCCGATATAACCGATCTGTGCGCCGAGAACCTCGACGATCTTTTCGGCCGATGCCATGCGCAAGGGGCTCGCGACGGCGGGCAGATTCTGGGCCTTGACGGCATTGAGTTCATGATCGCCACGGACCACGAGCGCCACAACCCCTCCGTCAGACCCGTCGACCACCAACGTCTTGATCGTGCGGGCAGCTTCAATACCCAGCATCGCGGTCAGGTCGGCGATCGTCTTCGCGCCCGGTGTAGCTACTTCACGCAGGGTTTCTGTGGCAGCCGGTCGATGGCCTTTCGGCGCCATTGCTTCGGCTTTTTCGATATTCGCCGCGTAGTCGTCACCGTCAGAAAATGCGATGGCATCTTCGCCGGATGCGGCCAGGACATGGAATTCCTGTGAACCGGTACCACCGATGGCGCCTGGATCCGCAAGGACCGCGCGGAACTTGAGCCCCATGCGCGTGAAAATGCGGGTGTAGGCGTCGTACATCAGCCGATAGCCTTCATCAAGTGAGGCCGAATCCATGTGGAAGCTGTATGCGTCCTTCATCAGGAATTCGCGCGCTCGCATGACGCCAAAACGCGGCCGGATCTCGTCCCGAAACTTGAGCTGGATCTGGTAGAAGTTGACCGGCAACTGCCGGTAGCTCTTCAATTCACGCCGCGCGAGGTCCGTAATGACCTCTTCATGGGTCGGGCCGTAGACAAAACCGCGGTCATGGCGGTCCTTGAGGCGCAGAAGCTCAGGGCCGAACTGTTCCCAACGGCCCGATTCCTGCCACAGTTCTGCCGGCTGGATCGTCGGCATGAGCAGTTCCAGCGCGCCTGCCCGGTCCATTTCCTCGCGGATAATGGTTTCAACCTTACGCAGGACCTTGAGCCCGATCGGCAACCAGGTGTAGAGCCCCGCCGCGACTCGGCGGATCAGGCCTGCCCGCAGCATGAGCTGGTGGCTGACCACCTCCGCTTCGGCGGGTACTTCCTTCATGTTCGGCAGGGGATAGGTGGACAGGCGCATGCAGCAGGGCCTCGGACATAAAAACGGTAATAATCAGGGCGCTATCTTAACAGGAGCGGGGGGCCTCGCTTTTCTCGGTTGTTGGCCGACCCTGCCGGCCCTATCATCAGCACATGCCAGATACGACCCCCCAAAGCACCCGCCCAGTCCGCCGCGGCGTATTCCTTCTGCCCAACCTGCTGACGACAGGGACCCTGTTCTCGGGCTTTTACGCCATCGTGGCGGCCATTGACGGAAATTTCGAAAGGGCTCCGGTGGCTATTTTCGTCGCCATGGTCTTTGACGGGCTGGACGGTCGCGTGGCCCGCTGGACACGGACGGAGTCGGCTTTTGGCAAGGAGTACGACAGCCTTTCGGACCTGGTGGCCTTCGGTCTGGCGCCGGCTCTGGTTGTCTACCAGTGGGGCGTGGCGAGGCTGCTGGAATACAATCTCGTCTGGGGCCGGATCGGTTGGCTCGTGACGTTCTTCTATGCCGCGTCAACGGCGTTTCGCCTGGCCCGGTTCAATACCCGCACCGCCATCGTTGACAAGCGGTTCTTTGAAGGGTTGCCGTCACCCTCCGGTGCTGCGGTCGTGGCCTCATTCATCTGGTGCGCGCACTATTTCTCGTTCAGTGGGCTTTCGGCCCTGATTGCGGCGTTTGGTGTGACCGCCCTGATCGCCGTATTCATGAGCAGCCGGTTCTATTACTCGAGTTTCAAGAGCGTTCAGCTGACCGGCCGGGTAAAAGCGACATACGCCATTCTGGTGCCACTGTTCTTCGTGGTCATCGCCCTTCATCCGCAGTTGGTGCTGCTCGCGATGTCCGGCAGTTTCGCATTGTCCGGACCGCTTCTCGCCTTTTGGCGTCGCATGCGACGTCGGCCCCTCGAGGGGGCGGGGGCTCCCTGATGGACCCACGTCGGGCCGCCCTGCTTGAGGCGATGGATTTACACCGATTCGTCCGGCGAGGCGGGCCGAATGATCGTCCTGTGCGGCGGCAAGAGGTCGTGGCGCCCGCTTCGGTGCCTTCATCGGTCGCGCCCGCGCCCACAGTGCCCCGAAAGACAGTGTCGGCCTCTGCGGATGGCGTTCGCGCCCCGCGGGCGGCGCCGAAGCCAATTGCGCCGTCCGCAGCGGCGGTGACGGCGGAATTGCCGCCGGATCGGGCTGGTCTTGATTGGCTGGCGCTTCGCGAGGCGGTGGCGGCGTGTCGCCGTTGCGGACTGGGCGATACCCGCACGCAAACCGTGTTCGGCGTTGGAGTTGAAAGTGCGCGTTGGATGGTCGTCGGCGAGGCGCCGGGGGCGGACGAGGACCGTCAGGGCGAGCCTTTCGTCGGCCGGGCGGGCCAGTTGCTGAACGCGATGCTGGCCTCCGTCGGACAGCCCCGCGACACGGTGTATATCGCCAATGTCCTGAAATGTCGTCCGCCAGCGAACCGACCGCCGCAGGCGGCAGAGGTGACGCAGTGCCTGCCGAACCTTCATCGGCAGATAGAACTGGTCAATCCGGATCTTGTTCTGTGTTTCGGGCGGGTCGCCGCGCAGGCGTTGCTGGGGCTGGATGTGCCGCTGACCCAAATGCGAGGCCGTCTCCATCGTCTCCCGGGCAGCCAGCGTCCGGTGGTGGTGACCTATCACCCGGCCTACCTGTTGCGCAGTCCGTCCGAGAAACGCAAGGCCTGGGCCGATCTGAAGTTCGCCGTGGAGGTGGCGCATGGCCGCGGTGCCTGACGAGACGGCAGTGCGCCTCGTCAACCGGCGCATGAGCGAGGACGACCTTCATGATGTGGCAGCCGTCGAGGCCGAGTCCTATATGTTTCCCTGGAACGCCGGCGTATTCCGGGAGTGCCTTCGGGCTGGATACTGCTGCCGGGTGCTGGAGCGGGATGGCGAAGTCGTCGGCTACGCCGTCATGGCCGCAGGGGCTGGCGAAGCCCATGTGCTCAACGTCTGCGTTCGCCCGGACCTGCGCGGGCAGCAGGCGGGTCGTTATCTGATGGAGTGGCTGCTCGAGGAGGCCCGGATGACGGGAAACTCCTGGATCTTCCTTGAGGTACGACCCTCCAATCGCCCCGCGCTGCAACTTTACCGCTCGCTGGGCTTTGTGCAGGTCGGCACCCGTCGCGGGTACTATCAGGCGGTAGGCGGTCGGGAGGACGCACTCGTCCATCGACTGGACCTTGACGCATGGGTCATGGAGCGGGCAAGGGTCCGGCGCCGCTGAGCGCATCATCCTCTTGTCGGCTGCGCCGGCCATCGCAATTGCCGAAGACTGCGGAAGATCCTCTGTGTACCGATCACAGGATCGGTGAAGGCCATCGTGCTTGCCAATAATTGCAGCGGCGCCGAATAGTCGGCTGCGCTGTCCGATGAGGGTGGCATCGCGGTCGGATACAGAGGATCGTTGAGGATCGGAATGCCGAGGGCAGCCATGTGTACCCGCAACTGGTGTTTTTTTCCGGTGATCGGGCGCAGACCGTAGCGCGCAAGGCCCGAGGCGGAGTCGTGCTCGAGCAGTTCGATATGAGTCTGCGCATTGACGTCATCCGGACTCTCGTGTGCTGCCTCCCGCATGCGCATGAAGGGCGTGCCGGTCACCAAACGGCTTTTTCGCAGCACCGGCAATGACAGGTCACTTCGATAAGGCGCGATCGCCTCGTAGGTTTTTAGTACCGCACGTCGTCGGAAAAGGTCCTGATAGATACGGCGGTTGCGGGGATTGACCGAGAACAGGATGACGCCTGCCGTGTCACGGTCGAGGCGGTGGATCGGGGTAAGGTGGGGCAGATCGAGTCGGCGAATCAGCCGGACAAGCAGTGTCTCCTGCAGATAACGACCCGTAGGCGTGACGGGCAGGAAGTGAGGCTTGTCGGCAACCACCAACTCTTCGTCCTGGTGGAGGATGGTTTCCTCAAATGGAATCCGAGTCTCGGATTCGACAGTCCGGTAGTAGAACACGCTCATATGGCGCGAGAATGGCGTGTCGGGTCCAAGAGGATTGCCGACTTCGTTGACGATTTCACCACGCATCATTCGTGCAATGATTTCCGCGCGTTGGATGGGATGAAAACGCAGAACTAGATAATCAATCAGCAACGGCCAGGAACCCTCCGGAAGGGCAAGTCTGGCCGGCCGAACACCATTTCGGATCGGCAGTGGCGCCGACCTTTCGCCCGTCACGAATCCGATCCGTCCAGTTGCCTCGCCCTGCGAAGCCGCCACTCGGCGTCGGGTTCACCCTGGTAAACCTCCTCGAGCGTGGTCGGAGTTTCCTGCATGTGCGTATCCAGCGCGATGCGGTTGTCGAATACGAAGCACTCGCCTTCCCATTCGTTCTCGGCATCCGGAATCTGCATAAAGTAGTTCAGGATTCCTCCCTGCAACTGCAGGACTTCAATGTCGAATTGACGCATCCACGCACTTGTCTTCTCGCACCGGATACCACCCGTGCAGTACATCGCCACTCGCTTTCCCTGGGCTTTCCATTCCTCGAGGTGTGCAAGAACGTACTCGGGAAAATCCCTGAAATTCTCGACCTGGGGGTCGATGGCGTTGCGGAAACGCCCCAGACGGTATTCAAAACTGTTGCGGTTATCGAGCAGAACGACATCGTCCTTGCGAATCAAATCACGCCACTCCTGCGGCGGAACGTCGACGCCCATTCCCGCGTTAACGTCCACGCCGGTGATTCCAAGGGGCACTATTTCTGCCTTGCGCCGTACTTTCATGCGACCAAACGGCACGGTCTTGCATTCACTGTGCTTGAAGATGATTTGCGCGAACCCTGGCTGGCCTTGCAGCCAGTTTTCGAACATCTGTACTGCGACAGGAGTGCCGGCGATCATTCCATTGATGCCTTCCGGAGCGACCAGAATGCTGCCCAGCAGGTCCGTGGTGACCTCCCGCAGACGGTTGACGAGTGCTGGAACGTCCTCAACCGGAGCAAACCGGTAAAAGGCGCTGTGCAGTAGATCGCCCGGATTTGGACTGCTCACGGACACTGCAAGTTGCTCGTATGGCGGGTCCGCAGTTTCTCACGTGATTGAGGCAGCGGCCAGTTGGGGTGAATTCCCCGATGCCGGCCCAACGCCAGGCCGTGCTCTTCCAAGCTTTCGCCTTTCGCTACGCCGTCTGATTTATAATCAACTTGCTCAGAGACTTACGCTGTCGCCCACCGCTTCCCGCGCTAGGGCTGCTTAGTGGCTCCCTTGGATAGCGCGCGCAACGGTTGGATGTGCCGGACGTGCACATACGTGAGGAATTGGTCGGTGACGGACGGAAAAATACCCAACGAAATCAATCGCCGGAGAACGTTTGCGATCATTTCGCACCCTGACGCCGGCAAGACGACCCTGACCGAAAAGCTGCTCCTTTTCGGGGGCGCCATTCAGATGGCGGGAACCGTCAAGGGGCGCAAGGCCGCTCGTCATGCCACTTCCGACTGGATGCGGCTGGAGCAGCAGCGCGGTATTTCGGTGACCTCCTCGGTGATGCAGTTTCCGTTCAGGGAGCGGATCGTGAACCTGCTGGACACGCCGGGCCACGAGGATTTTTCCGAGGATACCTATCGCACTCTGACGGCAGTCGACTCGGCTCTGATGGTCATCGACTGCGCGAAGGGCGTCGAGGAGCGGACCATCAAGCTGATGGAAGTCTGCCGCCTGCGCGATACGCCCATCATGACCTTCGTCAACAAACTCGATCGGGAAGGCCGCGAGCCGATCGAGTTGCTCGACGAGATTGAGCGGGTGCTCGGACTGCGCTGTTCGCCTGTCACCTGGCCAATCGGCATGGGCCGTGCGCTGAAAGGTATCTACCACCTCACCGAGGACCGGATCTACGCCTACGAGGCGGCGGAAGGCGGCCGGGCGGGAACTAACCTTGTCATCAACGGCTTGCTTTCCGACGAGGCAGCCGCGTTTCTGGGCGACGCGCGGGACGCATATCTGGAAGAGGTGGAGCTTGTCCGAGGCGCGACGGCAGAATTCAGTCTTGAGGACTATCTGGCGGCCCGTCAGACCCCGGTCTTTTTTGGATCTGCGATCAATAATTTCGGTGTCGAGGAGTTGCTTGCTTCCTTCGTGACGCACGCGCCAGGCCCCCGCCCACGTGCGACCACAGGGCGAATGGTCGACGCCGAGGAGCCAAAGTTTTCGGGCTTTGTGTTCAAGATACAGGCCAACATGGATCCCTCGCATCGCGACCGTATCGCCTTTCTGCGGATATGTTCGGGTCGTTATGAGCGTGGAATGAAGATGCGCCATGTGCGGCTGGGCAAGGAAGTTCGTATCGCCGACGCATTGACATTCATGGCTGCCGACCGTCAGACCGCAGAAGAAGCCTTTGCGGGCGACATCATCGGCCTGCACAACCACGGCACCATCAATATTGGCGATACCTTCACGGAGGGCGAGAAAATAACCTTCACCGGCATACCCAACTTTGCGCCGGAATTGTTCCGCCGCGCCGTACTGAAGGACCCATTGAAGGCGAAGGCATTGCAGAAGGGGCTCGCCCAATTGTGTGAGGAGGGCGCGACGCAGCTGTTCAGGCCCCTTCGCAACAATGATTCAATTCTGGGTGCCGTAGGACAATTGCAGTTCGAAGTGGTCGCTTTCCGTCTGCAGGACGAATATTCCGTGCAGTGCGTATTCGAGGGAGTGTCGGTGGCCACCGCGCGTTGGATTCATTGTGATGATGCCAAGAAACTCGCTGAGTTTCGTGAGCGCTGCTACGAATATCTCGCGCTCGACCATGCGGGGGAACTCGTCTATCTGGCTCCCGGGCGGGTCAATCTTGAATTGACGATGGAACGTTGGCCCCAAATCACTTTCCGTGAAACCCGCGAGCATCTGGCCATCGCACCGTAGTCACCTATCATGTGTGTGGAGGCTGACTTATCATTCGACAGGGGATAGCCCGTACGCCCGTTGGAGTTCCGCGTAAATGTCGGGAAATTCCTCCAGCAGTGCCTCGGGTTCTTCGATGAAGGCCTCGGTTGCTACCGCGAAGAATTCGGCCTCGCTCTCGAGACTGTAAGGATCGAGGACACAGGGGATGCCATCGGCGCCCGCGATTTCCAGTCGCGCCATGGCTGCTGACGCAACAGATCGCCACGTGTCGCCCTTGGGCGCACTGGTGAGCCCATGCATCGCATCATTATAGTGCGCGAACTCATGCAGCACGACATTGTAGCCCGGTCCTGCGTCGCATACGTCGCGCCACGACAGTATCACCTGTGATGTATCCGAGGACTGGCCGGAGAGGGGTCGGGATTCCTCCGTGACGATCCCGTGTTCCTCCTGCAGGTCTGCTACGACAAATTCGTCCGGATACAGCAAGATCGAACGTAATTCGTCATACACGTGATCCTCGTGCCCGAGGAGCAGCAAGCAGGCCTCTGCAGCGATGGTGATCCGCATGGGTTCTGTGACGGTCAGTCCGCCACAACCGATGAATTCCCGCTCGCTCAGAAAGATCCTGACCCGGTCCTCCAGCACCGGACGCAGCGCCGAGGGGACTTTGCGCCATGCCCGGGTGCGGGTGAGCCTCGCCCGCAGGAGGTCGTTGTCCGTCTGCCGCGCTTCTCGTCGCCTGCGCGATTTGAGGATGTCCGGCACGACGATCCAGGCGATCGTGCCGGCCGCGAGGACAAGCACCATCGCCAGCATGGCCGCCTCAGCCTCCGAGGGCCTTCACCTTGTTGAGTTGAGCCTCAAGACCAGTCAGTTCCCGGGTGAAGTCGTTGATGCGGCCTCGTTCCTGCTCGACCACCGAAGCCGGTGCGTTGGCGACAAAGTTGGCATTGGAAAGCTTGGCCTCGGTTTTTCCCAGATCCTGGCGAATCTTGGCAATTCGTTTTTCCAGCCGTGCGACCTCCGCGGCGACGTCAATCAGGCCTGCCATCGGCACGAGGATGCGCAAATGCCCCTGCAAGGCGATGGCAGACTCGGGTGGGATTTCACCGGCCGCGAGTGGGCGGATTCCACTTAAGTTGGCCAGCCGTTCGATAAAATGACGATTGGTCGCCAATCGCGCGAGGTCCGCAGTCTCGGCACCTTCCAGCAGCACTTCAAAGCGTCGCGATGGCGCGATGTCCATTTCGCCGCGAATCTGCCGCACCCCGAGAATGACGCCTTGCGTCCAGGTCATCTGCGCCTCCGCATCGGCATCCATGCCTGCCATCATCGGCCATGGTTGCGTCATGATCGTCTCGCCGGCACATCCGGCGATCGGACCGACCCGTTGCCATATTTCTTCCGTGATGAACGGCATAAGCGGATGCAGTGCCCGCAAAATCGTTTCCAGCGTGTGGATCAGCGTATGGCGGGCAGCACGCTTCTGGCTTTCCGTAGCGGAATCTGATTGCAGGACCGCCTTGCTGAGCTCAAGGTACCAATCGCAAAACTCGTACCACGTGAATTCGTACAGCGCCTGGCTTGCCAGATCAAATCGATAGCTCGAAAACGCCTTGTCGACAGCAGATACCATGGCAGCTAGGCGCGACCGGATCCAGCGGTCGGCGAGGCTCAGATCATCGCTTCCGTCGCCCAATGAATGCCCTTCGACACTCAGCGTAACGTATCGCGCGGCATTCCAGAGCTTGTTGCAGAAGTTCCGATAGCCTTCGATGCGGCCGACGTCAAAGCGGATGTCACGGGACAGGGTTGCAAGGGACGCAAAAGTGAACCGCAGGGCATCGGTGCCGTAGGCCGAAATTCCCTCCGGGAACTGCTTGCGGGTCGATTTCTCGATTCCGGCGGCCAGGTGCGGCTGCATCAGGCCTGTGATCCGCTTCGTCACCAGCGCTTCGAGGTCGATTCCATCAATCAGGTCGATGGGGTCGAGCACGTTCCCCTTCGACTTCGACATCTTCTGGCCCTCGTTGTCACGAATGAGGCCGTGCACGTATACCTCGCGGAACGGCACGTCATCCATGAACTTGAGCCCGAACATGATCATGCGGGCGACCCAGAAGAAGATGATGTCAAAGCCAGTGACGAGCACCGACGTCGGGTAAAACTTGCGAACCTCGGCCGTATTGTCCGGCCAGCCCATCGTGGAGAAGGGCCAAAGGGCAGAGGAGTACCAGGTATCAAGGACATCCTCGTCTCGCACAAGGATTGTTCCAGCCGGAACCTGGTGGCGCTCTCGGGCGTCCGTCTCGTCGCGGCCGACATAGATGCTGCCATCGGGGCCGTACCATGCCGGCACCCGATGTCCCCACCACAACTGACGGCTGATGCACCAGTCCTTGATATTTCGCATCCACTCGTAGTACGTGCGGTCCCAGTTCTCGGGCACGAAGCGAATTTTGCCGCTTTCGACGGCTTCGATGGCTGGCTTGGCGAGCGGGGCGATACGCACGTACCACTGGTCCGTCAGCCAGGGCTCGATGACCGCATTGGAACGGTCGCCGCGAGGCGTCATGAGGGTATGGGCGTCTATTTTTTCGATCAGATCAAGGCTGGCAAGCTCCGCGATGATCTTTGCGCGTGCGTCAAACCGATCAAGACCGCGAAAACGTTCCGGTACCTCATCGTTCAAGGCGGCGTTGCGGTCGAAAATATTGATCAGCGGAAGATTGTGGCGCTGGCCAAGCTCGTAATCATTGAAATCATGAGCGGGCGTGATTTTGACGCAGCCGGATCCAAACTCCCGTTCCACATAGGTGTCGGCAACGATTGGAACTTCCCGATCCGTCAACGGCAGTCTGATCGAACTACCAACGAGATGCGCATACCGTTCGTCCTCGGGATGGACAGCGACGGCCGTGTCGCCCAACAGGGTCTCCGGACGAGTCGTCGCGACGACAAGATGGCCTGAGCCATCGGCCAGAGGATACCGCAGGTGCCAGAGACTGCCCTGTTCCTCCGTGGAGAGTACTTCGAGGTCTGAAAGCGCGGTGTGCAGTACCGGGTCCCAGTTGACGAGGCGTTTCCCCCGATAGATCAGTCCCTCGTCATAGAGGCGGACAAAGGTTTCCGTGACTGCACGCGACAAACCCTCGTCCATCGTGAATCGATCACGGGACCAGTCGACGCTGGCGCCGAGTCGCCGCATTTGCCGCGCGATCGTCCCGCCCGACTCCTCCTTCCACTGCCATACCCGGCTCACAAATGCATCTCGCCCCAGATCATGACGGGTTTTTCCAGCGGCATTGAGTTGGCGCTCCACGACCATCTGTGTCGCGATTCCCGCATGGTCTGTGCCGGGCTGCCAAAGGGTGTCGTCGCCCCGCATCCGGTGATAGCGGATCAGTGTGTCCATCAGGGTCTGCTGGAAGGCATGACCCATATGCAAGGTGCCGGTGACATTGGGTGGCGGCAGCTGAATGCAGTAGGCATCACGCTTGCGGTTGCTCTCAGCCGGGGCTTGTGCAGCGGGATTGAAATAGCCACGTCGTTCCCACTCGGGATACCAGTGCTGTTCGATGGAACGGGGGTCGTAACTTTTATCCAGGCTCATGGCCGATACCTACAGGAAAGCGTTTAAGCGCAACGGTTGAAAAGTGCAGCGGTGCGTATGTGCAGCGCCTGGGCGGGTAAGACGAATCGCGGCGGCCGTGCCGACCGGGCGGCGTGGGCATTGCTGGTCGCAGGTATCGCCTGGCGGT
>CAXBRZ010000026.1:0-15463 GCA_963978075.1 uncultured bacterium
GCAGTAACAATATCTCTCCGGAATCCCGGTCGACGGCCCACTCGATATCCTGCGGGCAACCGTAATGCCGCTCTACTTTTCGGGCGATGAGTCTCAGCGACTCCAATTCCGGATCGCTCAGGCACGGCAATCGCCGCCGATGCTCTTCGACGGAGATTTCACACGTGCCGCCTTCCGGCAGAGGCGCATGGCAGGTCACCTTGTCGGAAATATCGCGCACGGTGACTTCTCCGGTGATCTTGCCGACGACCCAACGGTCTGGTGTGACCTCTCCGGAGACCACCGCCGAGCCAAGGCCCCATGCACCCTCGAGCGTGATGACACTGCGGTCGCCGGTAGTCGGACTGCGGGTAAACATGACGCCGGCTGTTCGCGCATCGACCATCCGCTGGATGACTACTGCCATTGCCACTCCGGCCTCCGGCAATCCTTTCTGACGCCGGTAGCACAGCGATTCGACCGAATACAGGCTCGACCAGCAGCGACGTACTGCCGCCAACATCTCAGCCTCGCCAAGCACCCAGAGATAGGTGTCCTGCAGACCGGCAAAACTGGCGTCGGCCGAATCCTCGGTGGTGGCGGAGGAACGGACCGCGACGGGTGCCCCGTCCGCCACAAGACGCGAGTACGCCTGCCGCAGTGACGCGGCGACCGAGTCCGGAAAGACAAGTTGTTCCCACAACGCACGCGTCTGCTCACTATGGCGCGCGACCGCATCAAGATCCGCCGGATCGAGGCGCTCCATTGAAGCCCTGAGAGAGCCGCCCGAGTCCAGCGCGGCAAGGCATTCCTCAAAGGCCTCTGTACGTACAACAAAGCCTGGAGGTACGGCGATACCCGCCGCGCACAATTCACCCAGACTTGCACCCTTGCCCCCGACGGCAGGACGATCGTGCAGCCGAATCTCCGTAAACCAACTCACTGCCATCGCTTGTGCCTCAGTCCAGCAAAGTCACGAGGCCTCGGCCACCGTCCACCCGCAGACGCTGGCCATCGCGGATGCGAGAGGTGGCCGTCCCGGTTCCGACGACGGCGGGCAATCCATACTCGCGCGCCACAATGGCGGCGTGACTCATCGAGCCGCCAATGTCGGAAACCGCTGCGGCGATCTTCTGGAAGATCGGCGCCCACGTCGGATTGGTCACCTGACAGACCAGAATGTCACCCTGCCGCAGCCGACTGATCTCCTCGACTGATTTGACGACGCGTGCGACCCCCTCGACCACGCCAGAGGAGGCAGCAAAGCCCTTGAGTTCCCGAGAGTCGCCCCCTTCACCGGCACTCAGCCAGGCATCAAGACTTTCCCGCGTGATTCCCCAGAGCATGACAATGGCTGGATCGTCGATGACATCCGGCACGGGACCCAGTGCAGGCGGGGTGTCATGTTTGGCCCACTCGGCAATCGCCGAGCGGCGCTCTGCCACAATGGAAGGCCAGTGCATCGGACCTCGCGGAGCGGAGCCATTCGACCAGGCCGTCATGAGGTCGACGATCGCCGACTCCAATTCGTAGTGCGTCAGGTGAAAGACGTCATCTTCCCGGGCGAAGAAGCCATGGCTGCTCAGCAGGGCTCCGAATTCCCGGATTTTGTTGAAGAAGAGGTTTGTGTACCAATGCTCGCAATAAAACTTGTGCCCCTCGACGTAAGGGAAGACGCGGTGCGCCAAACCGATCATCTGGTCGTAAGCCGCTCGCTCCTCGTCGGTCGAGAGCAATGCGCGGTAATCAGCGATAAGCTCCGCCCGTTCTTGCTGAAGTTTTTCGATGGGACGGTCCAGCGACTCACCGGCCTTCAAGCGGTGGATGTAACCCGGGAGGCCGGCGAAGGCCAACGAAAGGTCGTCATTCCAGGACCGGTGGTAATGATAGAAGCCGTCACCGACATTGATGTTGAACCAGGGATGACGTGACGTTTCCAATTCACTCAACCACGACTCGCCGGCGGCACCCGAGCTGCGCAAGGACTCCAGCACGGAATCAACACTCATCCCCTCACGGAAATTACCGTCGACACCCAACTGGACAGCGCAGCGCGCCAAGCGGCGCAATTCGTCGTCCGGGCGGAAAATTTCTGCATCGATGCCTGCGACCATCCGCGCGACGGTCTGATCGCTGATTTCCGGGAATGCCTGCTTGCAGAACGCAAAAAAGGTCAGATAGGCCCCGTAACCGAGCAGCAGGAACTCGAAATGGTGGTGCCACATCCTGAAATAGCCTTCGAGCGTCTTTTGATAGACGTCGAGCAGGGTGTGGTTGGATGCGACGCCACGACCCGCATGGACGTTCTCGAGCGGCTCGAACTCCGGCAGCTCCAGTTTCGGCAGTGCCTGAGAGTCTTCAATCAGGCGGAGCATTTTTTCTTTCCACTGGGCATACAACCTTTCCCAGTGCTCGTAGTAGTAGAAGGCCCGCTGCTGGAATTCGCCGGCGCGTCGTGCGATTTCCGCAGGATCGGTCACGGCGTTGCCGCCGATATAGACCCGTCCGTTGATGACCCGATAATCAATCCCCAGCGTCGTCGGAATGACGTGTACGCGAGTCGTGGATGAACCGAGCGCGCAATAGGCCGCTTCCGCTGTCACCATATCGAAGGCCGACATTGGTTCAGGGAAGTGCATGGAGTTGTAGAACCAGAACCGCTGGTCATCGCCGGCGGTGAACTGACAGTAGTAGGGATACGCAGATTGCGCCCGCTCAGTCCCAGGGACGACGGTCAGGGAACTCGGTAATGGAAACGATTTGCTGCCTGTGGCCATCGGCGTAACCCCCATTTGAGCCTCGGTATTGGTCATAGTATCTCCGGGGGGATCCCCTGAAACCAACCGTCGGCGCAATGACGTTCAACTCGGGATACCGCCCATGGAGGCTTTGCACGGACGGTTGAGTCGCGTGCGCTGAGAGGCGAGTCACGGTATCCCGGGCACGGTTAGCCTCGGATCATGAGCAAAATGGTCACCCAAGACATCAGCCAGATGGCGCGAGCCGTCGTCTCGCTGCGGGAAATGATCCTGCAGGGTGAACTCGTACCGGGCCAGCGAATCGCCGAAGCGCGCGTGGCGGACCGGCTCTTTATGTCACGGACTCCGATCCGGCAGGCACTGCCGCTGTTGGCGCGCGAAGGTCTGGTGGAAATTGCGGCCGGTCGCGGCTACGTCGTTCGGGCGGTCAGGCCCGAGGACGTCGGCGACGCGCTGGATGTCAGGGGCGTAGTTGAGGGTCTTGCGGCGCGCCGGGTGGCCGAGCGTGGGATCTCCGGGACCTGCCTGGTTAATTTGCGCGAGTGCCTGGCAGAGGGCGATGCCGTCCTCTCAGCCCGCCCGCAGGACATTGACGAAGCGGCCTACGCGCGCATGAACGCCCAGTTCCACGGCCTGATCTTGTCCGAGGCAGAGATTCCTCTTCTTTCTGAACTATATGAAAGAATTGAAAAAATTCCGTATTCGGCGCCGGTGAACCTCGCTTTTGGCGAGACCGGAACCGCCCGCGTCCGTGACTTGTTGGCGTACGCCCATCGACAGCACTGGACCATCGTGGCCGCACTGGAACGTCGAGAGTCGGCCCGAGTGGAGTCGCTGATGCGCGAGCATGCCCATCTCGTCAAGGAGAGCCTCGCCTTGCCTGCCCAAGCCACGGCGAGAACCCGGAGGCGGGTAGGCGCTACGCACACGACCGTTCGTGCGGTTTCCGACAGTCTGCAGGGTTCTGCCGGCCGGGTGACCTCGGACGACGTCGTGCCGAGCACCCATAGGACTCATTAAGTTTATGTTTTGTTTGAAGAAAGTGTTTGAAACGGTTCTTGACTGGTGCGTGTGGCCGATTGAATCGGCGGCAACGGTCTCGGCTGATGCAATAACCCGGTGATGTGTTTCCAACGTTCTTAATTTTTCGTTCAGCAGGGGGTCTCTGATGTCTATTTCTCATTTGCATCGCAATGCCATGTTGCGTCGCGCGATGTGCGTCGCCCTGGGTGGCGCGGTCTCGCTCGGCTCGGCTCTCGCCTATGCGGCGGAGACGGAAACGCTTGAAGAGGTCGTCGTGACCGCCCAGAAGCGTTCCCAGAACATTCAGGAAGTGCCAATCGCGATTTCGGCGTACACGGCCGAGACGCTGCAGAGCAAGGGCCTGACAGACTTGCACGCACTGTCCAGCCTCGCGCCGAACGTCAACCTCGACGGTGGTTCGCCGTTCTCGGGAGACAGTTCGGTTCTGTCGGCCTCGATCCGCGGCATCGGCCAGGACGACTTTGCCTTCAATCTCGACCCGGGTGTCGGCGTCTATCTTGATGGCGTGTTCCTCGCCCGCACCATCGGCGCGAACCAGAACCTGCTCGACGTTGATCGCATCGAAATCCTCAAGGGGCCGCAGGGCACCCTGTTCGGTCGTAACACGATCGGCGGCGCGATCAACATCGTGACCCATACTCCGGGAAATGAGTTCAAGGTCGCGGGCTCCATGACGGTGGGCAGCTTCAACCGCATGGACGCGCTGATGACCGTGGACATGCCGATCTCGGACAAGATCCTGACCACACTCAGCGCCTCCTCGCAGAAGCAGGAAGGCTGGCAGCACACCATTCCGTACCCGGCGGATTCGCCGCTGTCCCAGATTCCTTTCCAGGTCATGGGGCAGAACGACATGCCGCGTGCCCCGGGCACCTACAACTCCAACAACGGCGGCGGCAAGAACATTCAGGCCGTTCGCGGCAAGATGCTGATCCACGCGTCGGACAAATTGGACGTGACGGTATCGGGCGACTGGACCCACGAGAACCAGCCTGGCCTTCCTAACACTGTACTCGCCGTGACCACGTCCAATATGACCAATTACGTGGATCCCGGCATGCAGAACTGGCCGGCCGCGTTTGGACAGATCTTCGGGCCCAACATTTTCGGCAATCTGTACGACGCCTGCATCGTGACGCCGAGCTCGGCACTGGCCGGCCCGTTCAATTCGACCAACGGGTTGTGCGGTCCGCAGGGTGTCGGCACCTGGAATTCGACGACGAATTCGTTCCGTGGCAACGGTTTGGGCACGCCGGGCGTTCCGGCGCTGGGTGGCTCCGGTGCAGTCGGAGTACCGAACAGCGTCCTGCAGGGACTGATGGCGGCCTACCCCGATGTCGCGCCTTACGTGACGATGGGTCCCCACGGCGTCGGCTCGGTGATCTATCCCGGAAAGACGCCGCGCATGTATTGGAACTTCGCCAATGCAAGCACCGGCAATCCGGATACCACCTACTCCAACGGCTCGAGCTTCGCCCGCTTCACGGCGTACGGCGGCTCGGTCACGCTGGACTACAACCTCAACGAAGACATGAAGCTGAAGTCCATCACGGGCTATCGGCAAATTCTCTGGGATGTCGGTACGGACCTTGACGGTACGCCGGAATCCTTCCAGGAAGTGACGGACGAACAGCAGCAGAAGCAGTTCTCGCAAGAGTTCCAGCTGAACGGCAAGGCGCTGTCAAACGCGCTGGATTATGCGTTGGGTCTGTACTACTTCACCGAGTCGGGCTACGTGCACGACTACGTGCCGTTCGCCACGTCGTACCTGTGGATTTATGACTACAAGAACGACGTCAAGACCGATTCCTATGCCGCCTATGCCCACTTGGATTACAAGCTGGATGACAAGTGGAGCTTCACGCTCGGTGGGCGCTATTCGATCGAGAAGAAATCCTTCGAGGGCGGTCAGGGAGACCTGAACGGCTTCACCTACAAGATCTCCGGCTGTCTTGATCCGGCGGCGAACGCGAACATCTTCCCGGGCTTTGGCGGCGTCCCGGCGGGTGTCACCTGCCAGCAGGTCCTGGGCTTCCCTGATCCCAACAATGCGGTTCGTTACTTCCCGCCTGGGGTCGACTCGCAGAAGTGGAATGTCTTCACCCCGACCGTCGGCGCCCAGTATCACGTCAACAACGACATGATGCTGTACGCCAGTTACTCCAAGGGCTTCAAGTCCGGCGGCTGGACGACCCGTTTGTCCCAGCCGAAGGATTCCTCACTCAAGGCCCGGTTCAATCCCGAGTACGACCAGACGTTCGAACTGGGCATGAAGTCGGAATGGATGAACCGCCACGTGCTTGCGAACGCCGCGGTGTTCTACAGCAAGTACAAGGACATCCAGATCAACGTGCAGGAAGGCCCATCGCCGGTCATGCAGAATGCGGGTGACGCGACCATCAAGGGCGCCGAACTTGAACTGCAGGCGATTAGCGACTCCGGGTTCGGTATTGCGCTCAACGCGGGCTATATCGACGCGGGATACACCTACCTGAATCCCTGCCTCCTCTACCACGCGAACAGCGCCAACCAATGTTTGCCTGAGAACGGTTCCTCGTACGACGCGGTCACTGGCGGATTCACCTACGGGAACGAACTGCCGAAGACGCCGAAGTACAAGGTCGCAATCAGTCCGTCGTACGAGTTCAAGCTTGCCAGTGGTGGAGCCGTCAAGCTGATGGCGGATTACACCACCACGGCGCATATGTACAACGACGGACCGAACACGCCGTTGCTCATGCGTCCCTCGACGAGTGTGCTGAATGCGAGCATTCATCTCATTCCGGCGAATGACAAGTACGAGGTGATCGTCGGGGGGACCAACCTCACGAACGAGCGTTACCTTACCGTCGGTTCGGTGAACTACGCAGCCGGCGAAGTGGTGGGTTCCTACAACCAGCCGCATACCTGGTACGCCACAGTGCGGGCGAAGTTCTAAACCGCTTCGCCGACATTCCGATCCCGGCTGCATCGCAGGATGCAGCCGGGGGAGGGGTCGCCGCATCGCTTCCACTGGCACGGGGACGGGCATGGCTGCCGCTCCCTGCCGGCCCAAGGCGGGCGCGGGCCATGAGCACCGCGCACGGCGGCCTGTTGCCTAATCTATTAGTTTTCCGAGGTTATTTCCGTGACGACCCCAAGCCTCCAGTCCCTGTTGCAGAGCCATCAGGACATCGTCGGCCTGCTGCGCAACTCCAAGGTCGGTGCCTATGTCTATCCCGTGGTGCCCAGCGAATTCAGTAACTGGCGTCTAGAACAGCAGGGCTGGCGCGAGACCGCCGTGCTGTTTGACCAGTCCCATCACATGGCTGAAATCACGGTTCGCGGGCCGGATGCCCTGAAGATGCTCTCGTACCTGACCATCAACAGCTTTTCTGGTTTCACGGTCGACAAGGCAAAGCAGATGGTTCCGCTCAGCCATGACGGCTACGTCATTGGCGACGGGATCCTCTTTTACCTTGCCCCGGAAGAATTCCTGTTTGTGGGCCGGACTCCTACGGTCAATTGGATCGAATTCCACGCCAGGACCGGCGGTTACAACCTGGACATCATTCGCGATGACCGTTCTCCCTCCAATCCCAAGGGCCATGCCGTCGTTCGTCGCCATTACCGATTCCAGATCCAGGGCCCCAATGCGTGGAGGATCATCGAGAAATTGCATGGATCCACGCCGCCGGACGTAAAGTTTTTTACGATGAGCGAAATCAACATTGCAGGCCGCAAAGTTCGCTGTCTCCGCCACGGCATGGCTGGTGCACCGGGCCTTGAGATCTGGGGACCCTACGCGGAACGAGAGGAAATTCGCGCCGCCATTGTCGCGGCAGGCACGGAGTTCGGCTTGCGTGAGGTCGGCGCACGCGCCTACTCCAGCAATACGCTTGAATCCGGCTGGATTCCCTCGCCGCTGCCGGCCGTCTATACGGGGGAGGCCATGCGCGGCTACCGCGAATGGCTGCCGGCCAACGGCTATGAGGCGACGGCGTCGGTCGGAGGCAGCTTTGTTTCGGCGAACATCGAAGACTACTACCTGACGCCCCACGCGCTCGGCTACGGGCCGTTCATCAAGTACGACCACGATTTCATCGGCCGTGAAGCGCTCGAGCGTCGGCAGGGGCAGCCGGAACGCAAGAAGGTCACCTTCGCTTGGAATCCATCGGACGTAATGAAGATTTTTGCTTCCTTGCTGGAACCCGGCGGTGAAAACTACAAGTATTTTGACTTCCCGAATTGCAACTATTCGACCTCGTCGTATGACAACGTGACCTCAAACGGGCGCTCAGTCGGGTATTCCATGTTCGGTGGATACAGCTTCAATGAACGCACCGTCCTGTCGCTCGGCGTGGTCGATCCGAATGTGGAAGTGGGTGATGAGCTCACACTGGTCTGGGGAGAAGAGGGTGGTGGTACCGACAAAACCACTGTGGAACGGCATAAGCAGCTAGAGATCCGCGTGCGGGTATCGCCGACCCCCTATGCTGTCGATGCGCGCGCTGCCTACCATGGTGCCGGGTGGCGCTCCAACGTCGCCTGAGGAGCACCGCGTGACCACCGAGGGAAGCGCATTCAGAGCGCGTCGTCCGCAGGACTGGCTCGAGGACTATGCGCGGATGTGCACGATCCGCGCCTTCGAGAATCAGGTACAGCGGTTGGCCGCAGGGGGCGAGGTTCCCGGTTTCCCTCACCTGTCGACGGGACAGGAGGCTGTGGCGGTTGGCGTCAGCGCCCACTTGGGTGACGGTGACAGCGTCTATACGGGTCATCGAGGACATGGCCATGCGCTCGCTCTGGGCAGCGACATCGAGGCAACGCTGGCGGAAATCCTCGGCCGAGAGTCGGGCCTCTGTGCCGGGCGCGGCGGATCCATGCACCTTGTCGATGCAGCGCGCGGCCTGATGGGCGCTACCGGCGTCGTCGGCGGCAATCTTCCGCTGGCCGCGGGTGCTGCCTGGGCTGCGCAGTCGCGCGGAACTGACCGCATTGCCGTGGTCTATTTCGGCGACGGCGCGACCGGTTCCGGCGTGTTTCACGAGACTCTGAATCTCGCCGCCCTATGGAAGTTGCCCGTGTTGTTTGTATGCGAAAACAACGGGTACGCAGAATTCACTGGCCGAGAAGAACATTCCGTGGTGCAGCATGTCAGTGCGTTTGCGACGCCGTACGGGATTCCGACCCAAACCATCGACGGCAACGATCTGCCCGGCGTGTACGCCGCCGCCGGTGTGGCAGTTCGCGCTGTACGCTCCGGAAGCCCCTATCTGCTCGAGTGCCTGACCCACCGCCTGTCAGGTCACTACGTGGGCGATTCCCAGCAGTACCGCTCAGCCGAAGAACTTGCTGCCGCTCGCGCCAAGTGCCCAATCGAAAGACTTCGAAAAAGCCTGATTGCGGAAGGGATTGGCGAAGACCAACTGAATCGCTTAGCCGAGATCGCACAGCAATCGGTGACAACCGCGTCCGATCGAGCGCGCTCCGCTGCACGCCCTGATCCTCGCGACGTCATGGACCACGTCTATTCCTCGCAGGACATCGTCGCCGCGTTACGGTGCTCGGCATGAGCCAGACGTTCATTGAGATCCTCCGTCGGGCTCTGGACGAGGAAATGCAACGGGACGCCGCAATCCATTTGCTCGGCGAGGACGTCGCGGTGGGGGGCGCCTTTGGCGTGACCCGCGGGCTCGTGGATCGCCATGGAACCCATCGGGTGCGCAATACGCCGATCAGCGAGGCGGCGATTACCGGTGTAGCCATCGGTGCGGCATTGGGTGGCATACGGCCGGTGCTCGAAATCATGTTCATCGACTTCGCGACGCTGGCCCTGGATGGCCTCGTCAACCAGGCAGCCAAGTACCGCTACATGTCCGGCGGACAATTGTCGGTCCCGATGGTCGTCCGCACGCAGTCGGGTGCCGCAGGCGGCGCCGCCGCGCAGCATTCCCAAAGTCTGGAAGCCTGGCTGACCCACATACCCGGCCTCGTGGTCGTCGCCCCGTCGTCGCCGATGGAAGCCTACGGACTGCTGAAAAGCGCGATCCGCCTAGGTGACCCCGTGGCATTCATCGAGCACAAGCGCCTGTACTCCATGCGTGAGGAATTCGACGCATCCGCCCCGCTGCCAAACATCGGAGTTGCCAGGATCGCGCGCGCCGGCACCGATCTGACGATTGTGTCGTACTCTGCCACCGTGGTGGATGCGTTGCAGGCGGCAAAGGTACTGGCGCTGGACGGCATTTCCGCGGAGGTGATTGACTTAAGAACGTTGTCCCCACTGGACATGGCCACAATTGGATCATCCGTATCGAAGACCCATCGCGTGCTGATTGCGCACGAGGCGGTTACGCAGGGGGGATGGGGAGCCGAAATCGCAGCCCGGATCGGGGATGAGCTATTTGATGAACTGGATGCCCCGGTGCGCCGGGTCGGTTGTCCCTTCGCGCCGATTCCCTTTGCTCCCGAACTCGAACGAGCCTTGCTGCCAGGACCCGAAACGATCAGCGCAACCGCCCGCGCTCTGTGCGGGAAGGGCTGAAGATGCCACGCGCAGAAGTCCGCCTTCCGAAAATCGGCCTCGTGATGGACAACAGCCGCGTTGTCCGCTGGCGCAAGGCGATCGGTGACACTGTCTCGATCGGCGAGCCCCTACTCGAACTGGAGACGGAAAAGTCGATTGTCGAGGTCGAGGCAACACAGGCCGGTATCTTGGAGGAGATCGTCTGCCCGCCAGAGGCGATGGCCAGCGTCGGTGACCTGCTGGCCTACCTGACCGTCGATGGTGGCGTCGTCGGACAGGAGCCCCGCCCCGCCGCGTCTGCTGACGCTCCGGTGGTGATCGAACAGTCCCATACTTCAAATGTCGGCAATGCGGCACGAGCTCAGGTCCCTTCGAATCGAACCGACGCAGCCTCCGCTACGTCGCGGATCCGAAGTTCTCCTGCGGCCCGCCGCTTGGCGGCAGAACGCGGCGTCGATTTGGGTCACGTTGCCGGATCCGGACCGAACGGTCGGATCCAGATGACGGATATCGTGAAGACTGCCACTGCGGCTGCCACCATCCCCACACAGCTCAGCGCGATGCGCCGCGCCGTTGCGCGCTCAATGACCGAAAGCGCGAGGAGCATTCCCCAGTTCAGCTTGGAAAGCACGATCGACCTGCACGGCATCGTGCAGCATCGCCTGCAGCAAACAGCAACCCGGCCGTCCGTCACGGATTACCTGATCGCTGCGATCGGCCGCACGCTCCCGAGGTTCCCCGCCGCCAATGCGTTGTTTGTCGGCTCCCCCGACGACCCGGATGCGCGCATAGATCCGGTGAAGGGCGCGCATGTAAGCCTCGTGGTCGCCGTGCCCGATGGCTTGCACCTCGTCACACTTCACGATGTCGAAGCCCTGTCGCTTGCGGAAGTGACCGCGCTTCGAACTGCGGCGGTCGCCCGCGCCCGGGACGGCAGGCTCGCGCGCGACGACCTGAGAATCGGCAATTTCGGGCTGTCGAATTTAGGCCCCTCGGGTCCGGAACGCTTCACCGCTATGCTCAGCCCCGCACAGTCGGGCATTCTGGCGGTCGGACGTGAACGCGAGGCTCTGGTGGTCCGTGACGGCTCTATCATGATCCGCCGGGTCATGACGGTCACTTTGACGGTGGACCATCGTGTCATCGACGGTCGGCTTGCGGCAGAGTTTCTGTCTGCCATGATCGCATGCGCCGAATCGGACTGGACTGACTTCTGACGGAGGGACTGCAGATGGCCACGAACATTCCGTTGCTTGGCTCCTACTGGACCCTTGCGGGTGCCGCGGATCCGGCCGGGGAGCAGCGGTGCCTGCACGATCTGCGCACTCGAATCGAACTCGCATCGCGTGCGGGTTTCAAAGGCATGGGATTCTGGCACGCGGATTTGGAAGCGATCCGTGAAAAGCATGGTTTTCATGAAATGAGGCGGATGCTCGATGCCAACGGTATCGAACATATCGAGGTCGAGTGGCTACTTGACTGGTACCGCGACGGAGAGCGTCGACAAGCCTCCGACCAAACACGTGAGCTTTTGCTGGATGCTGCCGAGGCGCTGGGCGCCCATCACATCAAGATCGGCGATCTCGACAACGATTGCGCGGAGGTTCCGCGCCTGACGGACGAGTTTGCCGTGCTGTGTGCCCAGGCACGTGAGCGGGGCACGCTGGTCATGTTCGAGATGCTGCCTGCCCAGTTCTCGAAAGCACCGTCACTGGACCAGGTGCTAGAAATCTGTCGCGGGTCCGGAGCCCCCAATGGCGGCATCATGCTCGACAACCTCCACTGCGTTCGCACAGGCACCACCGGCGAAGACCTGGCGAGAAAAATAGGGCCGGATATTCCGCTTGCGGTCGAGATCAATGACGGCGTCTTGGCGCTTCCCAAGCACTTTGTCGATTCCGTGATCAACAAGCGTCTGTTGCCGGGAGACGGGGAATTCGACCTCACCGGCTTCCTGTGCGCGATGTGGGATCAGGGATTCAACGGTCCCATCGGCGTCGAAGTGCTGAATGAATACATGCGCAAGTGGCCCATTGATGTCGCTGCGGAAGAGGCTTTTCGCAAGACCCATCGGGTGGTCAGCGAGGCACGGGCGCATTGGGAGTCCAGCCGGGCGGCGAAAGTCGACTGATTTCAAGAGAAACACGGAGCAGGGGAAGTGCCCTTGCTGCTACGCTCAATCGTCACTGTACGGGAGATAACCCATGAGCTTGGAAACGCCGAGCGCGGAACGGCAGATATGGATGCTGCGGCAGATGCTGCGAATCCGGGAATTTGAGGAGTCGGTCAAGCGAACGTTCACGGACCACCCTGGTGTGATACGCGGCCACACACACCTTGCCGATGGCGCCGAAGCGTCAATTGTTGGCTCGCTCAGTCACTTCATCAAGGGCGATGCCGCACTCGCAACGTATCGTTGCCATGGCTACCCTCTGGTGCTCGGCAGTTCGGCCAGCGCCATGATGGCGGAAATCTATGGTCGGCAGGATGGCCTGTGCCGCGGGCTTGGCGGTTCCATGCATTTGACCGACGTTGCCAACGGCTTCCTCGGCACCTCCGGTATTGTCGGCGCGGGCATCCCTCACGCCGCAGGCGCCGCATGGGCCGCGCAAATCCGGCGCCGGGGCGAGGTGGTCATGTGCTTCTTCGGCGACGGCGCGTCGAAGCAGGGTGCGTTCCACGAGACGCTGAATATCGCGGCGCTGTGGAAATTGCCGGTCATATTTGTCATGGAAAATAACGGCTACAACGTCGTGACGACGACTGCGCAGGAAGACGCGAATGCGGCAGCGGGGGAGCCACTTGCGGTCAAGGCAAAAGCCTACTCCATGCCCGGAGTCACCGTCGACGGCACCGATCCCCTCGCGGTCCACGCAACCGTCGGCGAGGCGATAGCGCGCGCCCGCGCCGGTAACGGTCCGACGTTGGTGGAATCCAAGGTCTACCGTCTCTCTGCCCACGGCAACATCATCGCCCCTCCGGGCGTGCCACTGCACTATCCGGAGCACGAGGCAGTGACCGTATTCGGCAATCGCGCCGAATACGAAGCCGCCTTGCGCGGGGATCCGGTGCCTCGCTTCCGTGGAGCGCTTGTTCAGGCGGGAATCCTGACCGGCGCCGCTGCGGACAGCATCGCGGCCGAAGTGGCCGCAGAAATGCGCGCTGCCGTGGAGTTTGGCCTGAACAGCCCGTTCCCGTCGGCAGAATCCGCGCTCGAATTCAATTTCGCCTGAGCCAGAGGACATCCATATGGCTGATATGCCTTACATTGCCGCGATCGACGCCGGCATTCATCAGGAAATGGCACGTGACCCGAGCGTGCTCTATTTCGGCCAGAACATGGCCACCACCGAGAATCACGAGTTTGTTGCCAAATACGGCAGTGATCGCGTCCGGGTGACACCGATTTCCGAGACCGCCGAAATCGGCATTGCCATCGGTGCCGCGATGGCCGGTTTGCGGCCTGTGGTCGAGTTGTACATGGCAGAGTTCATGCTGGTTGCCATGGACCAGGTGGTCAATGAAGCGAACCGCTTCCGTTACATGTCCGGAGGGCAGGTCAAGGTGCCCATGGTGCTGAAAGCCGGCTACGGCTTTACCTGTGGTTGGGCGGGACAGCATACGGGCACCATAACCTCCATGTTCGCCGGAGTCCCGGGACTCAAGGTGGTGGCGCCGGCCACTGCGGCAGACGCCAAGGGCCTGATGGCAACGGCCATCCGGGATGACAACCCGGTGGTATACCTGCATCACTACCTACTGACGCTTGAGCATGGGGAAGTGCCAGACGGCGAGTACCTCGTTCCGTTCGGACAGGCTGCTGTCCGGCGCACCGGCGCCGACGTGACCCTGATCGCGACCGGGTGGATGGTCGGACGCGCCCTTGCGGCGGCGGAGCAGCTCGCGGGACTGGGCATCGATGCGGAAGTGATTGACCCGAGGACCATCACGCCGCTGGATCTGGACACGATCCTGAAGTCGGTTGCCAAGACCGGCCGCGTCGTGCTCGCAGACCAGGCCACTCGTCACGGCTCCGTCAGTGCCATCATCGCGGCGGACATTGCCGAGCACGGGTTTGGTTACCTGAAGGCGCCGATCGTACAGGTCACGGCTGCAGACTCGACGATCCCTTACAGCGCGCCGCTTGAGGCCCTCATCATTCCGGATGAAGCCAGAATCGTCGCGGCCGTGCGCAAACTGCTCGGCTGAGCGACCGTCAAGACCCGGCGGGGACCCGCTCAAGCCAGTCAAGCAAAGAGCGGGCGACCTCGCCGGGATACTCCACGGGTGCCATGTGGCCCCCATGCGGGACGGCAACAAGCGTCGAGCCGGGGATGGATCGTTGCATGAGGCCATGCTGCTCAAGGGGCGACCAGCGGTCGGCGGTGCCGCTCATCAGCAGGGTAGGCACCGCGATGTGTGGCAGTAAGTTGTTCGCATCCTGACGTCCGAGCAGGGCTCGAATCTGCGCTGCAAACTGCTCGGGCGAATTGCGTGCCACCATCGCGCGCAGGACCGGCATGAGTGCCGTCGTTACCGTGGGATCGTCGCCCATCATGGGCGGGAGCCATTCATCGGCAAGTGCGAGCATGCCGCGCTCGGTCGCGAGTCGGACGAGTCTTCCCCGGCTTTCGGCTTCCCCGTCGCGGACTCCATGCACGCCTGTGTTAAGAAGCGCAAGGGCGGCGATCCGCTGCGGCTCCTGGCGAAACATTTCCAATGCGACCCGGGCACCCATGGAGTGGCCGACGACGGCCACCGGACCCGGGACGGCAGCAAGCGCGGATTCAGCCATCAGCGTCAGCGAGTCGTAGCCGGCGAAATGCAGCGGGGTCACATCGGCTAGGTCCGCCAGTCGGGGATAGATTCCCCACCATACGGTCTCGTCACACAGCAACCCGCTGAGCAGGAGGACCTGCATCAACTGACGCGACCTTCCGTCGCACGGCTTGGCAAGCCGAGCAGGCAGACCGCCGCCACCAGCGATGCCGCTCCGATCATAAGAGACACACTGGGCAGGCCGATTCCGTACTGCAGCAACGCGCCGGCGATGATGGGGGCGGCGAAGGCGCCACCGCGCCCTACCCCGGAGGCAATGCCTGTCCCAGACGCCCTTAGGGCCGCCGGATAACTGCGTGCGATCACGGCAAATATGCCGACAAGGGCGCCATTG
>CAXBRZ010000027.1:0-15378 GCA_963978075.1 uncultured bacterium
ACGTACTGCAGCGTTCCTGCTCAGGCTTTCGGTAGGACGCAGCGGCCGGCTGCGCGCATGGGAAGTGCGCGCCACCGTCGTAGTGTGGTGCATCGTCGCCATGCATCAGCTGGGCTGGCTGATGGATTTTGTGGAGTTCCTGGACGCTGTGCCGGTCACAAGCGCGAAGAATGGCCAGGCCGGCGTCACCGTCTGGTCGCTGATCCGCGCCCTGTTCACGGTAATCGTCTTCGTCATTGTGAGCGCTTGGTTCGGCCGCTACATCGAGCGGCATGTCGGCGATTTTCGCGCCCTCTCCGCCAATACGCGAATTGCCATTGGCAAGTTTGCCTACGCATTCATGATCTCGATCGGAGGACTGCTGGGCCTCTCCGCGTCGGGATTCAATCTGGGAGCCCTGAGTATTTTCGGCGGCGCACTGGGCCTCGGTCTTGGATTTGGCCTGCAGTCCATCGCCGCAAATTTCGTCAGTGGTTTCGTCCTCCTGATGGACAAGTCGATCAAGCCCGGAGATGTCATCAGCTTCACTGGCAGCATCGGCACAAGCACCGAAGGATTCGGCTGGGTGCAGGAGTTGCGCGGCCGGTACGTCGTGGTACGCGACCGTGACGGGGTCGAGACGCTGGTTCCCAACCAGACCCTGATCACCAACCAGGTCATCAACTGGAGCTACAGCGACAAGCGCGTGCGGCTGAAACTGCCGGTGCGGATTTCCTACAACGACGACCCCGAGCATGCCATGTCAGTCCTGCTCAAGGCAGCCTCGTGCTCCGCCCGGATCCTGACCGATCCGGCGCCCGTCGTGCGCCTGATGGGCTTCCACGACTACGGCCTTGATCTTGAACTTCGGTTCTGGATCGCGGACCCGGAGGCCGGGGTCAACAATGTACGCTCGGACGTCAACCGGGCCATCTGGCGGCTGTTCAAGGAAGCCGGGATCACCATTCCGCGTGCGCAACTCGACGTCCGGATGTACGACGCCGCGGGCCGCATCATCGGGTCGGCACCACTGCCCTCTGCGCAGCACGAGGAAACGGCGAAGAGGCCCCCGGGGTCGATCGCGCCCAAGCCTTTCGGAAACTGAGATGGACATCGAGATCGCGCCTGGCCTTTTCCTGCCGGAAGAGGACGTCGTCCTCGAATTCATTCGTTCGCCAGGCCCCGGTGGCCAGAACGTCAACAAGGTAGCGAGTGCTGTCCAATTGCGGTTCAACACTACTTGCGGGCGATTGGATGAATGGACACGCAGGCGTCTGGCAACCCTGGCCGGACGTCGACTGACCAAGGATGGATGGATTGTCATTGCCGCGCACCGCTTGCGCACCCAGGAAGGCAATCGGCGCGATGCCTACGAGCGCCTTGCGGAATTACTGCTGGCGGCGCGCGAGCGTCCCAAAGTGCGCAGACCGACTCGACCAACCCGCGCGTCGAAGGAACGTCGTCTGCAAGGCAAGCGCCAGCGCACGGAAACCAAGTCGATGCGGCGAAGGCCTGCGGAAGACTAGAGGTCAGGCCGGATCGGACAAAGGCAGACGAGGCGGCCGGATCAGCCAGTACGCGAAGACGGGAATCAGGATCATCGCCGCGAGCATATTGACGATGAACATGAAGGTCAGCATGAGCCCCACGTCCGCCTGAAACTGCAGCGGCGAAAACACCCACGTCGCGACGCCCAGCGCCAGGGTCACGCCTGTGAAGAAGACGCTGGCGCCGGTCACGCGCAACGCGCGATGGTACGCTTCCTGGACACTCGCTCCCTCTGCGAGGGCAGACTGCATCCGGCTGTAGAGATAGATGCCGTAATCAACCCCGATACCCGCTCCCAGTGCCACCATCGGCAAGGTCGTCACCTTAAGCCCGATGCCGACGATCGCCATGGTGGTATAGGCCAATATCGACACCAGCGCCAAAGGCAGCATCACGACGATGGCGCCGATCCACGAACGGAAGGTCAACAGGCACATCACGGCAATGACCGCGAAAAGGCCAAACAGAATCGGTAACTCCTTGGCACGCACTTCTTCCATCTGGGCCGCCATGACGCCGACGTTGCCGGTAGCCAGACGCAGACGAACACCCTCGACGGAGCGCGGTGGCTGATAATTGTTGACCTCACCGATCACTCGATCGATGGTCTCGGCCCGATGGTCTGCCAAAAAGAGCATCACCGGCATCACGCTGCAGTCGCCATTGAGCAGTCCGGTGCTCGTATCCACGAAGCCCTGGGCCTGCACCAGGCTGCGCTGATCGCGCGGCAGGTTTCTCCATTTGAGACTGCCCTCACTCCATCCTGCGCTGATCACCTTGGCGACTCCGGGCAGGCTCATCACGTTGCGCACGCCCTCCACATTTGCCATGTGATAGGCAAACGTGTCGATATAGCGCATGACGTCATGGTCCACACATCCGTTCGGCGGCGTCTCGGCGATGACATTGAGGACGTCGGTACCGATGGAGAACTTGCGAGTGATCACGTCTGTGTCGCGGTTGTAGCGGGACTGCGGACGCAACTCGGGCACACCCGCCATCGTATCGCCAACCGGGGTATGGCGACCTACCGCATAACCGACCACACCGACGATCACGGCCCCGACTACGGCGACCGCGGCCACGCGTGGCGTCGCGATGCGCGCAAGGACCACCCAGACGCGGGACAGCGACTCCTGTCTGGCCTTGACCCGTGCGGCATATCGAGGCCCAGGCTGAACATAGGAGACGAAGATCGGCAGCAGGATCAGGTCGGTCAGGATGACGACGCCCACCCCCACGCTGGCAGTCACGGCCATCTCGCGGATCACACCAACGGGAATGGCCAGAATCGTCACGAATCCCATCAGGTCCGCCAGCAGCGCCACGATGGCGGGTATGAAAAGCAGCCGGAAGGTACGCCGCGCGGCCTCGAGGGCATCCGCGCCCTCCATGGCAGCGTCCCCGACCGCACTGATCTTCTGCACACCATGGGACACGCCGATGGCGAAGATCACAAAAGGCACCAGGATACCGATCGGGTCGACGCCGTAACCCAACACCACGAGCAAACCCAGTTGCCAGACCACCGCGACGAGGGAGCACAGCACCGGCACGACGGCGATGCGCAGCGACTGGATGTAGAGCCAGACGAGCAACAGGGTGAGCACGACCGTCACCACCGCAAAGAGCACCACCGACAGCGCGCCGGATGCGATGTCGCTGACGACCTTGGCGTACCCGATCACTCGCACGTCAATGCTGTGCGGGGCCATACCGAGTTTCGGATCACCCTCCTCGATATGGGCACGTACCGCCTCCAGCGCATTGCCGATGGCTATCAGATCGACGGGCCTGCCGGTCGCGGGATCTTTCTCAAGGAGTTGGGCGGATACGATCGCGCCGGTAAAGTCGTTCGCAACGAGCCTTCCGACAATATTCGCCTTCAGCACGTTCTCACGGACCCGCGCCAGCCCTTCGGGGGTCGGCGCGAATCCCGAGGGAATGACATCGCCGGCCGTGATGCCGTTTTCCGTGACCTCACTGAAGCGTGTGTTGGGCGTCCACAGCGACTGGACTCTTGCGCGATCGACTCCGGGAATAAAGAAGACTTCGTCCGTCGCCAGTTTCAGAGCCGCCATGAACTGCGGCGTATAGATGGTCCCTTCACGCGCCACGAGGGCAATGAGCACCCGGTTCGCACCGCCGAACTCATCGTAGTGCGCCAGATACGTCTGCATGTAAGGATGCTGCAGCGGCAACTGCTTGGTAAACCGCGTATCGATATGCAGGCCGCGAATGGCCACGCCCGCAAAAACCACGGTCAGGAGGGCAAACACGACAAGGATCAGCCGACGCGCACCGAAAACCAGTTGCTCCAGCGGGCGGACAAAAGCCGGTTCGCGTGGTGCGTGCATGGCTATTTTCCAGTTCCGAGCGTCAGGCGACGCACGCCGTTTTCGCCCACGACCACAGGACCCCTGGGACCCACCGCTACGGCGGAGAGCCCCTTGCGATCGGCCATGCGCAACCGCCTAAAGGTAACGCCTTCGTCATCGCTGACGAGCACGACCCCGGCCATCCCCACCAGTACGACACGTCCGTCGGCCAACACGGCCGCACCATCCAGAAGGACATCCGTGGTGGAGACGACCTGCGTCCAGTGCTGGCCTTTGTCCACGGATCGGTAGACATGGCCGCGCAGTCCCGCGACGAGCAGTGACGTGTCCCCTGTGGCGAGTGCCGTGAAGAAAGATCCGCCGTAGGGAGACGGCAGAGCGACCCAGTGTTCGCCTTGATCCTCGGAGCGGTACAGGTGTCCCGCCTCGCCGGCGACATACAAGGTTCCGGCACGCGACCGTGCAACCACATTCAGGTGTGGTTGCTCCAGCTCCACGTCGTCGTCCATTCGGGCAGGGTGTCGCGCCGTGGCCGGCGCCACCGCCTTAAGTTCCTGCAGGCGGAATGCAGGCTCGCCTGAATGCCGCAAGGCCAAGGTCGCGTACGCGCCCACCGCAACGACGGCACCATCCGCGCTGCAGACGACATGAAGAAACGGCTGTCCGGACTCCGGCGCGAAATGTTCGATCCTCCAGGTCGTGCCGCCATCCTGGGTTGAGAGGATCGTCTGGTCATGCCCGACCAGATATCCGGTACGGTCGTCCACAAAACAGGCTCCGGTCAGCAGCACGTCGACCGGGACATCTGCCTGGGCCCAGTGCTCACCCGCATCATGGCTGAGAAGGACATGACCGCGCTCGCCGGCCGCGACAAGCATGCCTGCGGGGGTGGAGATGACGGTCGTCAGCAGGGATCGTGCGGCCAGCCGGGCGCGTGCCGCGGGAACGGGAGGCTCAGAGCCCGCGGCTGTCACCCCTGCACACAGGAGCCCGCATACGACAAGCGCCCGAAGACAAATGCCTCCGGGCGCCTGGGCGTGAAACAGTCCGACGGTCACTGAGTCCTACGGATCAGCGTGTTCCACGGGTCCGCAGGGCCGCCGCGGTGTAGTCGCCCAGATTGCGCTTGATGCCGAACTCGTAGGACCGCTCAGCATGGTCCTCGAATCCCAGCGCAAGGTACCTGCGCGACTGCAGGTCATAGGTGACCTCCATGGTCGTCCAGTAGGTCGGCACGTTGAAGTAGTTGATGCCGTGGCCTTCCTGCACACGCCACAGCTGGTCGCGGGCGTCGTAGCAGTCGACAGCGACGATCTGCCAGGAGTCTTCGTCGATATACAGGGTGCGGCGCTTGTAGATGTGCCGCTGGCCGGGTTTGAGCACGGAATCCACCACCCACACGCGATGCAATTCGTAGCGGGTGAGATCCTGATTGATGTGCAGCGGCCGAATGACGTCGTCAGGCTTCACCTTCGCCTGGTGCAGACGATAGGAATTGTACGGAACGTAGATTTCCTTCTTGCCGACGAGTTTCCAGTCGTAGCGCTCGGGGCTGCCGTTGTACATGTCAAACTGGTCGGAGGTGCGCAGTCCGTCGGCGGCGGTGCCGGGGTTGTCGAACGCCACGTCCGGTGCACGCCGCACACGGCGCTGACCGGCGTTGTAGATCCAGGCGCGGCGGTTTTCCTTTGACTGGTCGAGTGTCTCGTGCACCAGCAGGATATCACCCGCCAGGCGCGCCGGCGCCACAGTCTCCTCGATGAAGTACAGGATCACGTTGTCAAGGTCGGCTTCCTTCGCGTTGGGCTGCGAATAGGCCACGTAGAACTCGTCGTGAAACTTCACCATGTTGTAACTGCCGGATGGCGACACTGCCGCCTGGCCGATCTCACGGGCGGCCGCATCCGCGCGATAACGCAGCACATGGTTCCAGAACGCCTCAACGCCTGACTTCGGCTCAGGGAACGGAATACCTTCCACTGCGCCCACCACGCCATTGCCGCCCGCAGCGAGCTGCGCGCTCGTGGCGTTGCGCTTCGTGGCGTCGTAGATGCGCTGCGGCGAGGCAGCGCTACGGTGGGTCGGGTAGACGTTCATGAAGAACGTATCCTTGTACTGCTTGAGCAGCGCCTTGTCGCCTTCGGTCAGATGATCTGCGTACTGCGCCATGTTCGCCGCAGTGATCTTCAAGGACGGCTTGTCGGACGCGTACGGATCGGGCGCGCGACCGGGCGAGGCGAAATTGGGGAAACCGGCCTTCGCGGGTGAGGACAGCCCTCCCTCCCAGGCGGGAATGGTGCCTGCCGCATTGCCGGCCTTCTCGCCACCGAGCGGTGTGAGATCGGCACCGAGGCGTGCCGCATCCTGCGCACTCACGCCGGCGGTAACCACCGCATACGGCAGCCACATCATCCCCAGAGCCGCAATCGCCGCGAACTTTTTGATATTCATGTCCGATACCCCCAGAAGACGTTCAGGCGATCAGAACGAGTATTTGATCGCGGCAGCCACCCAGTCACGGTCAATCAGGTCGTTGTAGCGACCCGCACCGGCGTAGCGTGTGTAATTCACATCCAGCTGCCACCGGTTCTGGAAGCTGGCTCCGAGCCCAAGGCCGAGCGCCTCACGACCTTCCACGAAGTTTCCGCCAGGTCCCGGCGTCGTTCCCTTCACGTCGTGCTGCCACGTGACCTTCGGGCTGACCGTCCACGAGCCGATGAGGTTCGGATACTCGAGCTTCGCCGCGATGCGATAGCCCCACGAGAACGGGTCGGCAAAACGGTTCTGCGGCTCCACTTCGCCGAAATGCAGGTAGGACAAGGCCGCATTGCCGGACACCGAAGTGCCGGGGCCATTGAAGCGCAGGCCCTGACCATTCGGACCCCCCGTCGTCTTGTCGGGCATGCCCACCACATTGGTGGCGCCGATTTCGGCGACCATGACCAGCTGCTGCGCGCCCAAGACCTGGGAGAAGGCCTTGGTCGCGGTCAGCTGTTCCTGCCATACGTTGTATCGGCCCCAGCCATGGATCGTGCCGCCGGGAATCGTGGCGCCCAGCTGACCGCAGCGGGACAGCGTCGGCACCTGAGGATTGCAGGTGGTGGGAAACGGGGCTCCGGGATACTGCAGACCAAACAACGCCTGCTCAAGCGGAGTCAGCGCCGAGAAAAGCAATTCGACGTCGTCAAACTGCAGCGGCGTGTCCTTGCGGTATTCGACCTGCCCCTGCAGCGCGACACCTGAGGTGCCGAGCTGGGTGTTGAACGCCACCGCGAAGGTCTGCAGGTTGTCGGGATATTCCACGAAATACGACGCTGTCTGCGCGAACTCGTGGGTTGCGAAACTGTTGACCTGCGCGGCCAGATCGCCACCGCCGAGGTAGGTGTTGGCACCCACCGTCGCGTAACTGCCGAGCGTCGCCGCACTGATTGTTCCGCCGGCCGCGTGTGCGGCCTGATAGCCGGCAGCCGTGCCGACTCGGATGGCCGCGGACTCGGGCAGGCCGGCCACGAGCGCTTGGGCAGTCGCCTCCATCGCCGTGGCAGCACCGGCCGCATTGGCGATACCGGCCGCTGTACCGGCATGACCGCTGATGAGCGGCAGGTGGCTTGCGTAGTTGGTGAAATAGAAGCTCAACTCCGTACCACTGCCGAGGGATGGCAGGAACCAACGGAATGCAAAGCCGAACTGGCCGCTGTCGTTCGGATCGATGCGGGGACCTTGCGGCACGCCCTGGAAATTCGGAATGAGTTGCCCGCCCAAAGGACGGAAGTCGGTTCCCTGATCGGACAGTCCGCCAAAACCGAGGAAGACCTGCTTGCCGCCGGCGGAGACGTAGTCGTTGGTGGAGAAATACGTGCCGGCCGCCTCAGGCTCGGTACGCCGCCAGCCGATCAGGTAGAAGGCCTCCAGCGACGTGTTTTCGCTGACACCCATGGAGCCCTTGATCATCTGCTGCGGCATGAAGGCTTCCTTGAGTTCGGAGCCTGGCACGCGCAGGGCGGATACATCGACGGGGTTCACACCGGACAATCCGCCCTGAATGAACGTACTCTCGCCCCAACTCACAATCTGCTTGCCCACCCGCAACTCGATGGGGTGACCCTGACCCATTTCCCACTTGCCGTAAGCAAATGCGTCAAGGAGGCGCACGTAGTGGCCGGCAAGGTCCTTGGCTGCGGCACTCAGCGGCGTGCGGCGGGTGGCCATGTCCATCACCGCAACATCGTAAAGCCCTGAACCACGCGCAAAAAAGCCGTAGTTCTTGTACTTGAGCGAAAACTCGCTGGTGATCTTGAAGGCTTCGCTGAACTGATCGTTCTTGTAGTAGTTGGCATCGCCGTCATCGATGTTGACCGACCGGCCGGTACCGCCGTCCGCCACGCCCACCAGTGCAGGGTTCTGGGCGGCCACGCGCCATGCCCCACCAAGCGAGACGGTGGTATCGAGGCTGCCGCTAAGACCACCGTCACTGCCAAAATCAAACGCCCCGGCCAATGGGGCCGCAGCGAGCGCAGAGGCCGCAAGGACGCCATGGACCATCGCGCTCAGAAAAGGGGCCCGGTTCAGTTTTTTATTCATCATTTCCGCTCCCTAGACGTCAGGACAGCCGCAAGTCTTCTGCAGTCTGCCCGCCGTTCAATCCCATGCCATTGCCCGCATCCATTGGACGGGCAGCAATGTTCCGAGTATAGCCGGGAAGAACGTTACCGCACGCCCGGATGATTGCAATAATTGCTGCATTGCAGCATTTGACGTTCAGACCGCCTCACCCATGGGTGACCTGGAGTACCGAATGGCGAATCTGCTCCGAGAGCACCAACCGGGCGTCCGCAGCCACCGCCAACAAATCCGCCTCGTAGGCCAAATGGCCTTGCTCATCGACGCGTAGCACCGCCCGCCGACGCAGCAGGTCGATGAACTGGCGGAACATCCCGCGATCGAAAAATTCAGGCGAGCGCAATTCATACAGCAGCGCCATACGACTGCCCATCAGGTGACAGCGACGCTCGAGTGCATCCTGGGTGATCTGGCCGGAACCTGCCTGCAAAAGCAATGCGACCGCGAGGTAATAACGTTCCACCACCTCCAGCGTCGTATGCGCCAGCACCGACAACTGGACAGCCTCACGCGATCCGGTCGGCGGGCGCCGCCAACCCGAACCATCCGCTTCCTGTTCCAGCAGGCGCAGGTCCCGAAGGGCGGCCAGCACGCCCTCGACCGCGGCCGGCAGTTCCGCCTCCGTCCAGCGCAGGAACAGTTCCTGCGCCACGTAAGGGTAGATCCTCCACGCGAGGCGCTGCACATCCTCCGTCGTCACCACCGCGTTGTTGAGAAACGCGCAGGCGATGAGCGAGGGCAGCGCATAGGCGTGCAGGATGCTGTTTCGGTAGTAGGCGCTGGTGATGGCCGAATCGGCGGCAAAACGGACCACGTCCCCCAGCGAATGAGGTGCGATCTCGACCATACCGAGCGACCGCGCATGGGCGATCATGGCCGCCCCTCCCAACTCGGTGCACGCCGCATCCGCCGAATACGGCAGTTTCCGCGCCAGTTCCCGGCACAGGTCAAGTTGCCCGACAAGGTCGGACTCGACCATCGCCTGACGCGGAGTGGCGAGCAGCACCATGCTGACGAGTGCGCACGGCGAGATCGCCACGGCCGCATTGATGCGCCTCTGTATCGTTTCGGCCAATGACTCCACGGCTTCGGTCAGCCAGGGGGGCTTGGCGTCGGTCGCATCGTTGCGCCAGTCGCAGGCCACCTTGTCCAGATGGGCCGCAAGTTCCAGAGGCTCGCCAAAACTGACATAGACGCGGCCATAGCGCTGGCGGAGGATGCGCAACGAGCCGATGAGTCCGCGGACGCTTTCTTTTTGCTTGGGCCGACCGGACAGCTCGCCTACATAGGCGTCGGCCTCCACCAGCTTTTCGTAACCGAAATAGACGGGAACAAAGACCACCGGACGGGACGAGTCCTGCAGGAAGGAGCGCACGGTCATGGACAGCATGCCGGTTTTGGGCTTCAGCAAACGACCGGTACGGCTACGCCCGCCCTCGATGAAGTATTCGATCGGGTGTCCGCGGCGCATCATGACGCCGAGATAACTCATGAAAACGACCGGATAAAGCGGGTGCCCCTTGAACGAACGGCGCAGGTAGAAAGCACCGCACTTGCGCAGGATCCGACCGATCAGCGGCAGATTGAGATTGATGCCGGCCGCGGTGTGAGGCACCGCAAATCCGCGTGCGTAGATGACGTAGGACAGCAACAGATAGTCCATGTGGCTACGGTGTGACGGTACATAGACCAGTTGCGCACCACCGGCAGCAAGTTCCAGGCGCTCGCCGTGAATCACCTCGACGCCGTCATACAGGCGGTTCCACAGCCAGGTGAAAGGATTCCACATCACAGCGACCGCACGCGGGGAATAGTCCGCGGCAATCTCAAGCGCATAGCGACGTGCGGTCAGCAAGGCCTCGCGCCGGCTCTTCTTTCCGTCACGCACGTCCAAGGCAACCGCTGCGCGTACCGCACGTCGCGCCAATACCGCAGCGACGATGCTGCGCCTCAGGGCAAGATCAGGACCGAGGACGGCAGCGCGCGAATGACGAAATTCAAGCCGCATCTGGCGCATGGCACGCCGCGCCACTCTCGCCGGGTCGCCCTCCGACATCAGTGTCACAGGCGCTATCGGATCTCCGAAACGCACCAAGGTCTGGCGTCCGTTCACCAGCGTCGAGAGGAACCTGCGGACAGGTCCTGCAATCTTCCAGTCTTCGCCAAACAACTGACGAAATCCCGTGTTTTCGCGACCCGGTGCACGTCCCCAGTAGACGGATACCGGAAGGAGATCCACATGGTCTCCCTGCGTTTCGAGCGTCGCCGTCACAATCCGCAGCAGACGCCCTGGCAACCGCAGGTCGCGACGCGGCCTGAACCAGCCGCGCCGCCGTTGGGAGGCGACGGAAGCGCGTCTTTCACGCGCAGCACCGACTGAAAACCGTCGCACGGGAGACGGCAGCCCCAGTTTGCGGCACACCAACATCAGGGCCAGAAGGTCTGTGACCGCGGCGTGTTCAAGGACATACATGACCGGCCGGCCCCGGCCGCGCAACTGCTCTGCTGTGTCGACCGGCAGCGCCTTGGGCCGGACCCACAGCGCAAGCACACGTGAAAGCGTGAACAGGAAGACACGATCAAGGCCAAGCAGCCAGTTCATGGTGCGTGTGCCCTATGCGCCGCTATCAGCGACAGTTTGCGCGCCCGCGCCAGACGCTTGATCTGTGCTTCACGCCTGAGCGCGTTGCCGCGATCGGCCGCCACCTCGACGTAGACAAGTTCCTTCGGCCGTTGCGTGCGGAAAAAACGCGCCCCACGACCGCTACGGCCACCATGCTCCAACCACCGGCGAGCGAGCGAAGTCGTGATGCCGGTGTAGAGGGCGCCACGCTCACCTTCGACGATATAGACGGTCCAGCCGAGCATGTGCCGTCAGACCTCCGCCACGCCGCAACGGGCCGTGAGAAATCGGCCGAACAGGTCGCTGACTTCCGGCAGACGTTCGGTCAACCGGTGGTCGTCATCCAGTACATGCAGGGTCGCGCCACAGGACCGGGCCCAGCGGATGCTGTGCTCGACCGGCACGACCTCGTCCCGCCAGCCGTGCACGATTTCCACCGGACAGTCGCACGCCAAGGGGGTGAGATGTTCGTACCCGGGCATAAAGAAGGCCGGCGCCAGCAGGAAAAGTCCTCCGCAACCGAGTGCACCCGCCGCAGCCGCGGCGACATGGCCGCCCATACTCGATCCGACAAGTACGGGAGCCGGACCGACCGCAGGACCTGCGGCCACCAGGTGCGCAACGCGCACGGCAGGATCATCCATACCCTGATAGTCCAGAGAAACGACCCGCCAGCCCTGGTTGCGGGCAACCTGTGAAAGTGCCTGGATCTTGGTGCCCCAGGGACCGGACTCCTTGCCGTGCGAAAACACTACGTGCCGGATCATCGTTTGGCGCCCCGTTGGACCCTTGCCATCTTAGCAGTGCCAGAACCTCCCCAGAGGAGCGCATCCAGAGGGGGGGACTCGGGCAGGCGGACCCGCCGACCGTCGACGTGTATACCCTCACTTTGCAGCAGGCGCGCCTGGCGGGCCGCTGCCTCGGTACCCGACGCGAAGGCGATACGCCCTCCGGCACCCACGACACGATGCCATGGCAAGGCGAGTTCATCCGGTGCGGTACGCAGCGCAAAGCCGACGAGGCGAGCACGGCCGGGCAGACCCGCACGGGCGGCAATTCCGCCGTAGGTGGCCACCTCGCCCACAGGCAAGGCACGGACCACGGCGTAAATGGCCTGCAACTGCGCCTCTGGGCCCGATGGCTTGACCGGCTTCATGAGCGGATTGTGCACCACAAGAAGCCTGCCGACAGCCCCGAGCGGCGATGCTAAGGTGTCGGCCCGGTGATTTCGCAGCAGGTCAATTCGGGCCGTATGGACCATCATTCGGGTTGGGAATTCTGGGTTGACCGCGGCGGGACATTCACCGACGTCATCGGCCGCGCACCCGACGGTTCGGTGCACGCCCACAAACTCCTGTCCTATGTGCCCGGAGTTTATGAGGACGCCACGGTCGCCGGTATTCGCGATGTGCTCGGACGCGCCGGTGCCACAGGGGCTTCCATAAGTCGCGTCCGCGTAGGTACGACGGTGGCAACGAATGCCCTGCTCGAGCGGCGTGGTGCGCGCACGGCGCTCATTACGAACGCCGGCCTCGGTGACGCCTTGCGCATCGGCACGCAGGAGCGTCCACACCTGTTCCACCGGCACATCGTACTGCCCGAACCGCTGTATGAATGCATCATCGAATGCAGCGCGAGAATGAGCGTGGACGGTACGGAACTGGCGCCCCTGGACGAAACTGCGCTGTGCAAAGCGCTCGGCTCAGCGCGCACCGCCGGGTGCGAGAACGCAGCCATCGTCTTCATGCATGGCTGGCAGTACCCGCAACACGAGACCCGCGCTGCCATTCTTGCCCGTTCCACCGGATTTGAAGAAGTCGCCACATCACACGACATCAGTCCGACCCAGGGGTATGTAGCCCGCGGCCAGACGACTGTGGCGGATGCTTACCTCGCGGCACTCGTGGGCCGGTATGTGGCGAGGCTTGCGGCGGACCTGGAGGCCTTCGGGCCCGACGTGCGGCTGGAACTCATGCAGAGTCACGGCGGGCTCGCGCCAGCGTCGGCCTTCCGGGGTACCAACGGCATCCTCTCGGGCCCCGCCGGCGGGCTTGTGGGCATGGTAAGGACGGGAACCTCGGCCGGCCACGACCGCCTGATCGGATTCGACATGGGGGGAACGTCCACCGACGTCTCCCTGTACGACGGACAGTACCCTCGCCGACACGAGATCCGGGTGGCGGGCGTACGGCTCGCACTGCCTTCCCTCGACATCCATACGGTCGCTGCGGGTGGCGGCTCGGTGCTGCGTTACCGCGACAGCCGCTTTGCCGTGGGACCGGATTCCGCCGGTGCGTCCCCCGGTCCCGCCAGTTACGGTCGCGGTGGCCCGCTCGCCGTCACCGATTGCCATGTCGCTCTCGGACGTCTCGCGCCCGACTTCCTGCCACCGGTCTTCGGTCCTGACGGCACCTCGCACCTTGATCCTACTGCCGCGCGCGCCGGCTTTGCTGCCCTCGCGGCGCAATTGCACGAGGAGGGACGCCCGATGTCGGCCGACGCGGTGGCCGAGGGATTTCTCACGGTCGCGGTCGATACGATGGCCAACGCGATCAAGCAGGTCAGCCTGCGCGTGGGCCTTGATCCGGCGGACTTTGCGCTGGTCGGCTTTGGAGGGGCAGCCGGCCAGCTGGTCTGCCGAGTAGCGGATGCGCTCGACATGCGAACGGTGCTGATTCATCCGCTCGGGGGCGTTCTGTCTGCGCTTGGTATCGGGTTGGCGGAACCACGAGCGCTACGCCGGGGCACACTGGACAAGGCGCTGGACGATGCGGGCGTGATCGCTGCACAGCGGCTCGCCGGGTTGCTGGAACAGGAAGCGCGTGGGCAACTCGCGGGAATCACGATTAGCGATGTGGCGCTGACAGCGGATATTCGCACGGCCCGCTCGGAGGTGACCCTGCGCGTTCTGCTGACGTCGACAGGAACGATGCGTGATCATTTCATCGCGCAGCATCGGCAGCGGTTTGGCTATGCCCCGGAGAGCGATTGCGAATGGGTGATCGCGGCCATCACTGCCGAGGTGGTCGGGGCTTCCACCATCGTAGGTTCCCTTACGCCGCCCGCGACCGAACCGGCGCCTCGGCGGCACACCCGCGCTTGGTTCGACGGCACGTGGCAAGACGTCCCCGTGCATGAGCGCTCTGGCCTTCCCCCTGAAACCACGATTGCGGGCCCGGCGCTGATTGTGGAAACAACAGGTACGACTGTCGTCGAGCCAGGCTGGCAAGCGCGCCACTGCGCGGACGGCACGCTCACCCTGCAACGGATCCAAGCCAAGCCGCTTCGAGCCCTGCAGGATCCGAAGAAGGAAGATCCAGTATTGCTGGAAGTGTTCAACGGCCTGTACATGCATGTGGCCGAGCAGATGGGGTCGGTGCTGCAGCAGTCGGCCAGCTCGGTCAACATCCGCGAAAGGCTCGACTACTCCTGCGCGATTTTCGATGCTGCAGGACGCCTCGTCGCCAATGCCCCCCATATGCCGGTACATCTAGGCTCGATGGGCGCAAGCGTGCGCGCAGTCACGCACTGTCATGCGGCAAACATCCGACCGGGAGATGCTTTTCTCGTCAACTCCCCTTATGCCGGTGGCACGCATCTGCCGGATCTGACGGTGGTCAGCCCCGTGTTTCTGCAGGATTCGAAGAGACCTGACTTCTATGTGGCCTCGCGCGCCCACCACGCGGATATCGGCGGCATTACCCCGGGGTCGATGCCGCCCTTCAGCCGCTGCATTGGCGAAGAGGGAGCCCTGTTCGAAGGCGAAAAAATCGTCGCCGATGGCATCCTGGACCGGAGCCTCGTGACACAGCTGCTGCAGCGAGGACCCTATCCGGCGCGCAACATCCGCTTCATCGTGCCGTTCGTGCCCGGCGCCGGCACGGACATCACCGCGCGCCGGGCGCACGAGGTCGCGCGCGCCGGAATCGCCAGGACGTTTCAGAACATCGCCCTGTTCGCGGGGCTCAGCGTTCTCGACAACCTTCTCGTCGGCACCTATCTTCACGGCCGTTCCGGGTTGCTGCAGGGCGCCTTCCTGAGCCGTCAGGCCAGGCGCGAGCGGGATGCCGGGCGTGAGGAAGCGCACACCATGCTCCAGTACCTGGGGCTCTCCGATGCGGCGCATCTGCTGCCGGGAGAGCTGTCGTACGGCCGGCAGAAGCAACTGGAGTTCGGTCGGGCGCTGATGCAAAAGGCCAGGCTGGTGCTTCTCGACGAGCCAATGGCCGGCATGAGCAGCGCGGAGAAGGACGTCATGACCTGGCTCAT
>CAXBRZ010000028.1:0-14966 GCA_963978075.1 uncultured bacterium
GGCGGACCAGCTGTTCGCCACGTTGGATCCAACGGTGCGGAGACTTAAGTTGCCGCACTGCCCTGAGATCGTTCTGGCCGATACGGTCGGTTTCGTGAAGGACCTTCCCCACGAACTGGTGGCGGCATTCCGCTCGACGCTGCTTGAAGCACGCGAGGCCCACTTGCATCTGCACGTGATTGATGCGGCAGACCCCGAGCGGCAGGAGCGCATCAGCACGGTCAACGAGGTGCTCTCGGGAATCGGAGCGGGCGACATTGCCCAGATTGAGGTCTACAACAAGGTCGACCTGATCGGCGAGGAACCGAGGGTCGAGCGGGACGAGGCAGGTCTCGTCAGGCGAGTGTGGCTCTCGGCAGCGACGGGGACAGGCCTTGAGCTTCTGCGGGAGGCGCTGGCAGAACGGTTTGGAGCGCGCCTTGTGCGCACGACGCTGATGCTGTCCCCACGCCATGGCCGCGCGCGCGCGGAACTCTACCGGCGCGGTGCGGTGCTCGGAGAGTCGGTGGATGAGGAGGGTGGCTGGCGGCTCAGCGTGGAACTCTGCGAACCGGACCTCGTGGACCTGTGCCGGCGCGAAGGCCTGCCGGGCGGCCCGGACGGTCATGCCGGAGCGGCCGATTTCGGCTAAAATCGCCTTCTTGAACGGGGGCCTAGCGCCGCCCGACGCCACGGAATCCACCCTACCCATGTCCACCAACGACGACGGTGGGCCGCACAAGAGCGGACCCCGCAACCCCTGGGATCGCCAGCCCGAGTCAGGACCGCCTGATCTGTCGGAGATTCTGGGCAACCTGAAGGCGCGCCTTCTGGGGCGCGGCCGCGCGGATGCGCGCAAGTCCGGGGGCGGTGGTGACGAGGGGACGTCGCGGGAGGGGGCCTCCGTCGGGCTCATCGCTGCCGTCATATTCGGCCTGTGGCTTGCCTCGGGCTGCTTTCTCGTCGGCGCGGCCGAGCAGGCCGTCATCACCCGCTTTGGTCACTTCGAGCGGATTTCCGGTGAGGGTCCGAATTACCAGTTGCCCTGGCCTATCGAGTCACGCCAGGTCGTGAACACGCAGGAAGTGCTCAGCATCACGGATCGTTCGCGCATGCTGACGCAGGACGCGGCGCTGGTGGATATCAACATTGCCGTTCAGTACCGCCGCGCCGATCCGCGGGCGTTCGTCTTCAACGTGGTCGAGCCGCAGACCACGTTGGCAGAGGCTTCGGAAAGCGCCATCCGCGAAATCATCGGCCAGACGAGTCTTGATCTTGTGCTGGAGCAAGGGCGTCAGGAAATTGCGCTGAAAACCCGCGCGCTGATCCAGCATACCCTCGACAGTTACCACTCCGGTATCGAGGTGATCGGCGTGAACCTGCAGGACGTGGCAGTTCCCGAGCAGGTGGCGCCATCGCAGAAGGATGCGATCAAGGCGCGCGAGGACAAGGACCGGCTGCGCGTGGAAGCGGAAACCTACAGCAATGACATCCTGCCCAAGGCGCGAGGCACGGCCGAGCGGCAGTTGCTGGATGCCGAAGCCTACCGCCAGCAGATCGTGGCCGAAGCGGAGGGCGAGAGCTCGCGCTTTGCCCAGTTGTCGGTCGCGTATGAGAAGGCGCCGGCACTGACGCGGCAGAGGCTCTACCTCGAGACGATGGAAGAAGTGCTTGGCCGCAACGGCAAGGTATTCGTCGACGCCAAGGGCAATGGCAGCAACTTCTATCTGCCGCTGGACAAGTTGATGGAAAAGCGTGCGCCGGAGGGCAAGCGGGAACCGACCCTGCCGGAGGTCACCGTGTCACCTGCCCCGGCGAATCCCCCCGCCGGCAGCGAGGGCGGAGACGGCCGTAGCCGCTCGCGCGGGAGTCGCGGATGAACAGGCGCCTCCTTCTGGTTCTTGCAGCCATCGCGGTCGGTCTTCTCGTGATCTCCCAGAGCGTTTTCGTGGTCAAGGAAACGGACTACGCCATCAATCTTCAGTTGCGTGAACTCGTACGGTCGGACTATCAGCCTGGATTGCATTTCAAGTTGCCTTTGGTGCAGTCGGTCGAGAAATTCGAACGTCGTCTGCTGACGCGCAACTATCCGTCCGAGCAGTTCCTCACCAGCGAGGGCAAGATCCTCAACGTCGACTTCTACGTGAAGTGGCGTATCGCGGACGTGGCGCAGTATTACCGCGCCACCGGCGGCGTCGAAGAGGTCGCGGCGGCGCGTCTGGCCGAGATCGTCAAGGATGGACTCAAAGGCACGATCGCGCGGCGGACCATCCAGCAGGTCGTGGCCGCCGAGCGCAGCGAACTCATTGGCGACGTCCAGGCCTCGGCGGCCAATGGCGTGAAGCAGTTGGGTATCGCCCTCATTGACGTGCGGGTCAAACGGATTGATTTGCCCGAGGACGTGAGCGACTCGGTGTTCAAGCGCATGGAACAGGATTTCGCCCGTCAGGCGGCACAGTTGCGCTCGGAAGGCGAAGAGCAGGCGATACGCATCCGTGCGGAGTCCGATCGGCAGCGGACGCAGATCCTCTCGGAGGCTGCACGTGATGCGGAGAAGACGCGGGGAGAGGGGGATGCCAAGGCAGCCGCCATCTACGCTGCGGCTGCCGGCCGCAATGCCGAGTTCTTCGCCTTCTACCGCAGCCTCCGCGCCTATCGAAAGACGCTTGGCCGCGAGGGTGACGTGCTCGTCATCTCGCCGGACAGCCAGTTCTTCAAGTACCTGAAGGACCCCGCCGCGCGATGAACTTCGGAATCAACTGGACGGACTTCTTGCGGGCGCTCGCGCTGTTCCTGATCATGGAAGGGGTGCTGCCTTTCCTCAATCCGGAAGCCGCACGTGCCGCGCTGCGCAAGGTTGCCGAGTTGGAGGCAGCGCATTTGCGTATCATGGGGTTGGTCCTTATGGCCATCGGTTGTCTGGTTCTCCTGGGTCTGCACGCCTGAAGGCGTGCCTTTCGGAATGCACATGGGAAAGAATGTCATCGTAATCGGCACCCAGTGGGGTGACGAAGGCAAAGGCAAGATCGTCGATCTGCTGACCGAGCGGGCCTCGGCCGTTGCACGTTTCCAGGGTGGCCACAATGCCGGGCACACCCTCGTCATCGGCGGCGAGAAGACGGTACTCTCCCTCATCCCTTCGGGCATCCTGCGCGAAGGGTCGATATGCATGATCGGCAACGGCGTTGTTGTCGCGCTGCCGGCTCTGCTCAAGGAAGCCGACATGCTTGCCGCGCGTGGCGTGCCGGTATTTGAACGCCTGAAAATCAGCCCGGCCTGTCCGCTGATTCTTCCCTCGCATGTTGCGCTCGACAAAGCCCGTGAGCGTGCACGCGGCGAGAATGCCATCGGTACCACCGGTCGCGGCATCGGGCCTGCCTATGAGGACAAGGTGTCGCGTCGTGCCCTGCGCATCGCTGACCTTTTTCAGCGCGAGAAGCTCGCCGCCAAACTCGGCGAGGTCCTTGATCTGCACAACTTCATGCTGAGGCACTACTACAGTACGGACACGATCGACTTCCAGCAGGTGCTGGACGAGACTCTGGCATTGGGCGAGCGCGTCAAGCCACTGGTTGACGATGTCAGTCTGCTGCTGCGCAACCTCAGCCGCGAGGGCAAGAACATCCTGTTCGAGGGTGCGCAGGGCGCACTGCTCGATGTGGATCTTGGCACCTATCCGTTCGTGACCTCCTCGAACACCACGGCGGGCAACGCCGGTACCGGCACGGGCATCGGTCCGATGTACTTCTCCTATGTGCTTGGCATCACCAAGGCGTACACGACCCGCGTAGGTTCAGGGCCGTTCCCGACCGAACTTTTCGACGAGTATGGCGAGCACCTTTCGCGCGTCGGTCACGAGTTCGGGGCCGTCACGGGACGTCCGCGGCGGACCGGCTGGTTCGATGCCGTCTCGCTGCGCCGCTCCGCCCTGAATAACAGCGTGAGCGGCCTGTGCGTGACCAAACTCGACGTTCTGGACGGGCTTGAGACGTTGCGCCTGTGCACCGGCTACAAGGTGAACGGGGTTCAGAGCGGCGAACCGCCTCTCTTTGCTGATCACTACGCCGACTGCGAGCCGGTGTATGAGGAATGGCCGGGCTGGAAGGAGTCGACTGTCGGCGTGACGGAGTATGGCCGTCTGCCGGCGGCTGCGCGCACCTATCTTGAGCGGATCGAGGAAGTGGTGGGCGTGCCTCTGGACATCGTGAGCACCGGCGCCGATCGCGAGCACACGATCATCCGCCGGCACCCTTTCGACTGAGGATCAGTGAGGCTTCAGTTCCCGCAATTGGGGGTCGTGCAGGCACCGCCCTTGCGCATGTTGTCTTGCACTTCGCGCATGCGAAGGACCACTTCGGCCAACTGGCTTTCGTTGATGCACTTTTCGGTTGTGAACCGAGTGCCCACATCAGAGTCGGTGCGGCAGAAGACGGCTACGCCGCCACGAGTTCGAGGGAAGTAACCAACGGTGGCCGCCTTCTTGATCAGGTCTGCGTCCACCTTGCCGCCATCCGAGGTCACCGCCGGAGCGGCACGGGCGACGGGCACGGGAGCCTTCTCCGGTGTTACCGGCGTCGGACCGTCCGCACAGGCTGTGACGACAAGGGCGATGGTGAGAAGGGTGGGAGTAAGGCGCATGATGTCCCCCTGGACTCGGGCAAGAAGATCGTCAGTCATGCCGTCGCATCCCGCAGATCGACGACCAGGCGCCACCGGCTGTCCGGGGACGTGAAAGAGATGGTGCCCAGGAAAGGACTCGAACCTTCACGGTGTTACCCGCTAGTACCTGAAACTAGTGCGTCTACCAATTCCGCCACCTGGGCACGGTGCGGCCCCGGCACTCCCGGGAGCAAGGCGCGGGAATGTACGCAGTGGCACCGCGACTGTCAATTGAAACGGACCCGACGGGATGACCGTGGGGCCGAAGAAAGCGCCCGAAGTCGGGCGCCCTGAAGAGAAACGGATGAAAAACAGACACAAACACTGGCAGAACGCTGACCGCCATCAAGCGCGCGAAGCCCACCGCTACGCAGAGCCGATTCCTAGCCGGGAGTACCTGCTGGGCCTGATGCGCGAGGCGGATGCGCCGATGGATGCCGAGGCGCTGGCAGGCCTCCTGCACCTGAGGGATCGGGGATTGCGGTTGGCGCTCGACAAGCGCCTCGAGGCCATGGCCCGCGATGGCCAGATTCTCAAGAACCGCCGCGACGAATACGTCCTGCTCGACCGGGTGGCCCTGAAGAGCGGCCGAGTGGTGGGGCATCGCGACGGATTCGGTTTTCTGATCCCGGATGACGCGTCCGGCGACCTTTTTCTCCCGCCCCACCAGATGCGACTCGTCATGCACGGCGATCGGGCGGCAGCGCGTACCACCGGGGTCGATGCCCGAGGTCGCAAGCAGGGCGAGATCGTCGAAGTGCTGGAGCGGCGGACGTTGCAGGTCGCCGGCCGCTACTTCCAGGAGCGTGGCGTCGGCTTCGTGGAGGCTGACAACCGACGCATCAGTCACCGGGTGGTCATTCCGCCTGGGGATGCCATGAACGCCGTCCACGGCTGCCTTGTCGTTGCAGCCATCGTCGAGCCGCCGAATCGCCACGCGGCGCCGGTGGGTCGTGTGGTCCGTGTACTGGCGGAGGAGGGTGTGGCGCAGACCGCGGTGGATCTTGCGATCGCCTCGCACCAGCTGCCGCATGAGTTTCCTGCCGCTGTCGTGCGCGAGGCGCGCAAGTTCGGCAAGACCGTCGAGCGCAGCCAGCTTGGCCGCTATGAGGACCTCACCACCCTGCCACTGGTGACGATCGATGGTGCCGACGCACGCGACTTTGACGATGCCGTCTTTGCCGAGGCCACCCGGACCGGGTGGCGGCTGGTGGTGGCCATTGCCGATGTCAGTCACTACGTGCGGCCGCAAAGTGCGCTGGACGCGCACGCACGCGAGCGGGCCACGAGCGTCTACTTCCCGAGCCGGGTCTTGCCGATGCTGCCCGAGCAGTTGTCGAACCACCTGTGTTCACTGATGCCCGAGGTCGAGCGGGCCTGTCTCGTGGCGGATATGAGCGTATCGCGTGAGGGCAAGGTGACGCGCACGCGTTTCCTCGCCGGCGTGATGCGCTCGCACGCGAGGCTGACCTATGACGCGGCCGCGGCGGCCCTGGTCGAGCGTGACGCCCAGGTGCGGCGCTCGCTGAGTGCGCCGGTGCTGTCCTCGCTCGAGTCCCTCTATGACGTGTATCGGGCATTCAGGCGCCAACGGGAGCACCGTGGGGCGCTCGACTTCGAAACGGGAGAGGTTCGCGTCGTGGTCGGCGAGGATGGCCGTGTGGCTGACCTCAAGGCGACGGTACGCAACGATGCCCACCGCCTCATCGAGGAATGCATGATCGCCGCCAATGTGGAGGCCGCGAAGTTCCTGCGAAAACACGGCATGCCGACCCTCTATCGTGTCCACGCAAGTCCCGATGAGGACAGGATCCTCGAACTGAAGCGGTTCCTCGGTACGCGGGGACTCCTGCTCGAGACCGACGGCGAGATCGACCCGGCGACGCTGGCGCGGTTGCTCGTTGACGTCCGTGACCGGCCGGATGCGGCGCTCCTGGAATCGATGATCATCCGCTCGCTGGCCCAGGCGGTGTACCAGCCGGACAACATCGGGCATTTCGGGTTGGCGCTCGAGGCGTACGCCCACTTTACCTCGCCGATCCGTCGCTATCCGGACTTGCTCGTGCATCGCGCCATCCGTCACCTCCTCGCCGGCGGTACGGCCGGGAATTTCGAGCATTCGCAGGCGGACATGGACACCTTCGGCGCCGAAACGTCACAGCGGGAACGGCGTGCCGACGAGGCCTCGCGCGACGTCACCGCCTTCCTGAAATGCGAGTACATGCGCGATCACGTGGGGGATACTTTCCAAGGCGTCGTCACCGGGGTGACCGACTTTGGCCTGTTCGTGCAGTTGAACGGGTTGCAGGTCGACGGCCTGATCCACGTCGCCAACCTCGGGCGGGATTATTTCCGCTACGAGGAGGACCGCAAGACTCTCGTGGGCGAGCGTTCCGGGGAGCGTTACACGCTGGGAGACGCCCTGCGGGTGAGGGTCGCACGCGTCGATCCGTCCGAGCGCAAGATCGATTTCGAACTCGTCGAACGCATGGCCTCGGCCTATCATCCACGTCGCAAGACGGGCGGCCGTCCGAGCGACGCGGTGGAGAACCAGGACAGGCGCCCCAAGCGGCAGCGTGACGCCCACGGGCGGGTACAGCCGCAGGTGGCGAAGCCCAAGGCGTTGAAAAAGCGCAAGGGGAAGCCAAAGGGCAGCCACAAGGGGGCCCCGGGTGCGGCGCCACCGAAGAAGACGGCAGGTAAGAAAAAATCGGGCCGGCGGGCAGGTCCCGCCGGACGGCGCGGGAGACGCTGATGAGTGATGAACTGGTGTACGGCATCCATGCGGTCGGCGCACTGTTGGCGCGTCGGGCAGCGGCCGTCCGGCGGCTGACCGTCCAGGCAGGGCGCACCGACCGTCGCGTGCAGGAACTCATCGACGTGGCGAAGGCAGCGGGCGTGGCCGTCGAGACCCGGCCGGTGGCGGAGCTTGACGCCCTGTTGCCCGGTCTTGTCCACCAGGGCGTGGTCGCGCGGGTCGAACCGGCCAAGACGATGGACGAAAACCAGTTCCTCGGCTCGATCGACGTGGAGCGGCACCCGCCGCTCATTCTGGTGCTGGATGGGGTGCAGGATCCGCATAACCTCGGGGCCTGCCTGCGCTCGGCCGACGGCGTCGGTGCCGATGCCGTGGTCATCCCGCGGGACCGGGCCTCTGGCCTGACGCCCGTCGTGCGCAAGGTGGCCGCGGGCGCTGCCGAGACCGTGCCGCTCGTGCAGGTGACGAACCTGGTGCGGTTCCTGCGGGAGTTGAAGGAGGCCGGCGTCTGGGTGGTCGGAACGGACGGTGATGCCGACAAGTTGCACACCGACGTCGACCTGCGCGGGCCGTTGGCCATCGTGCTCGGCGCGGAAGGCACCGGGATGCGCCGTCTCACCCGCGAGGCGTGCGATCACGTCGTGCGCCTGCCGATGCGGGGTGCCGTGCAGAGCCTCAATGTTTCGGTGGCAACCGGGGTCATGCTGTACGAGGCGCTGCGGCAGCGTGGCGCCTGAGGCAGGCTAAGCCGCTGAGTGCAAAGGGGTTTGCTTGCGTTGCGACGGGCAAGTCCCTAGACTACGCGGCCTTCGCTGCCCTCACGGGCCGGTGAGGTTTTGCTTAAGGTATTGATTTTCCTGCTGTATCGGCAGTCTCGGCCGGCAGCTGACACCCATAGGGAGACACCATGAGACATTACGAGATCGTCTTTCTGGTCCATCCGGACCAGAGCGAGCAGGTCCCGGCCATGATCGAGCGCTACAAGGGCATGATCACGGCGGGCGGCGGCGAGGTTCACCGTCTGGAAGACTGGGGTCGGCGCCAGCTGACGTTCCCGATCGCCAAGGTGCACAAGGCCCATTACGTGCTGATGAACATCGAGTGCGACGGCAAGACGTTGGCCGAGCTCGAGGGTTCGTTCCGCTTCTCCGATGCGGTGATCCGTCACCTCACGACCCGTATGAACGCGGCCGTGACCGAGCCCTCGCCGATGGCGAAGGCCGGCGACGAGAAGAGCGACGAAGGACGTGGCGATCGCGATGACCGCGATGACCGCGACGATCGCGACGACCGCCCGATGCGTGGCGAGTAAAGGTTAAGGAGCACGTTATGGCCCGTTATTTCCGCCGCAAGAAGTTCTGCAAGTTCACGGCCGATGAAGTCGATCAGATCGACTACAAGGATCTCGCGACCCTCAAGAACTACATCACCGAAACCGGCAAGATCGTTCCGAGCCGCATCACCGGCACGCGTTCGTTCTACCAGCGTCAGCTCGCCGCCGCCGTCAAGCGCGCGCGCTATCTGGCCTTGTTGCCGTACACGGATCAGCACTGAGGCGTCATCGGGAACCTGAAACGCCGGGCCTTGGACGCCGCTGAAACGGTGCTCCGATCCAGGCTTCGCGGCTTCACTCCCGGTCCACTCGGTCCTACACAGACTCAAGACATACAGGTGCTTCCATGGAAGTGATCCTTCTCAAGAAGGTGGCCAACCTCGGCAACATTGGCGATCGCGTCAAGGTGAAGTCGGGTTACGGTCGCAACTATCTCCTGCCGACGGGCCGTGCCACGCTCGTCACCCCCAAGAACGTCGTCAAGTTCGAAGCGATGCGCGTCGAACTCGAGCGCAAGGCCGCCCAGGACCTGACCGACGCGGAAAGCCGCGCGGCGGTCCTCAAGGACTACAAGCTCACGGTGACCGCCAAGGCCGGCAGCGAAGGCAAATTGTTCGGGTCGATCGGCACCAGCGACATCGCCGAAGCGCTCACCGCCGCGGGCTACCCGGTGGTGCGAGCCGAAGTGCGCATGCCGAACGGTCCGATCCGGGTGGTGGGCGAGCACGCGCTCGTGCTGCACCTGCACACGGACATCAATGTCGACATCACCGTTGCGGTGGTGGGCGAGGATTGATCAGGCCGACGTCCCGGTACGGTCGGTTTGACCGCACCGGGACGCCCGACCCGGGTTAGAATCGCCGCTCAGCGCGATTCCCCCCGACCCGAGGTCGTCGATGTCTTATCCGGATTCAGAGTTCCGCTCCTCGGCAGACGGGGAGGGGCTTCGCCTTCCGCCCCACTCGGTGGAGGCAGAACAGGCCGTCCTCGGCGGTCTCATGCTCGACGCCTCCGCCTGGGACGGCGTTGCTGACCTGATCACGGCACCGGACTTCTACCGGCGCGACCACCAACTGATTTTCGAAGCCATCGCGAGCCTCGTGCACGAGAGCAAGCCGTGCGATGCCGTGACGGTGTCGGAAGTTCTCTCCAACAAGGGCGTGGTGGACGATGTCGGGGGGCTTGCGTACCTCGCGCGCCTGACACGTGACACGCCGAGCGCGGCCAACGTGCGCGCCTACGCCAACATCGTGCGCGACAACGCGCTCCTGCGTGCGCTCGTCCACGCCGGTGGTGAAATTGCCTCGGGCGCCCTTAATCCGCAGGGCCGCGCGCCGATCGATCTCGTCGGCGAGGCGGAACAACTGGTGTTTGCCATCGCCGAGCGGGGCGCCCGTGCAAAAAACGGGTTCATTCCCGTGCGCGAGGTGCTGCCGCAGACGATCGACCGAATCGACACCCTGCACCAGAACCCCGGTGCGTTCACCGGCGTGTCGACCGGCTATGCCGAACTGGATCGCATGACGACGGGCCTGCAGCCGGGCGATCTCGTCATCATCGCCGGCCGACCGTCGATGGGCAAGACCACACTTGCCGTGAACATTGCCGAGAACGCGGCCATCGATCGCAAGGTTCCGGTCGCAATCTTCTCGATGGAAATGTCCGCCGAGCAGCTGACGATGCGCATGATCTCCTCGCTCGGCAGGATCAGCCAGGGCGACCTACGCAAAGGGACGCTCTCCGCCGAGGACTGGCCGCGCATCACGAGTGCGACCGAAGTCCTCTCAAACTCGCCGATCTTCATCGACGAGTCCGGCGGTCTGACGCCGACCGAAGTGCGCGCGCGTGCGCGTCGGCTCAAGCGTGAGCACGGTGTCGGCCTCATCGTGGTGGACTACCTGCAGCTGATGACCGTCGCGGGCGGCAAGGAAAACCGCGCCACGGAAATCTCGGAGATCTCACGTTCGCTCAAGGCGCTGGCCAAGGAACTGGAGTGTCCGGTCATTGCACTCTCGCAGCTCAACCGTTCGGTGGAGCAGCGGACCGAGAAGAAGCCCGTGATGTCCGACCTGCGCGAATGCGTGGTTGGCGACACTCTCGTTTGCCTGACCGACGGCCGGCGTGTGCCGATTCGAGATCTTGTCGGGCAGACGCCCGAAGTCTGGGCTGTGGACGAGGCCCAGAAGATCGTGGCGGCGGAGGCCGATCTAGTCTGGAAGGTCGGGACGAAGCCGGTATTCGACGTGCGTCTAGCGGACGGAAGTACGCTTCGAGCGACTGCGGAACATCGGGTGCTGACGAGTCAGGGTTGGCAGATTCTTTCCGACCTTGATACCACCAGTGCCATTGCAGTGGCTTCCGCCGACCTCAGTGGACTTGGGTGGAGTGCAGTACTTGGCGTGACGCCGGCCGGGTCCGAGGACGTGTATGACCTGACAGTGCCGGGACCGTCCTCATGGCTTGCCGACGGGATCGTGACTCACAACTCGGGCGCGATCGAGCAGGATGCAGACCTCATCCTCATGATCTACCGAGAGGAAGTATACGAACCGTCGACACCGCGCAAGGGAATCGCCGACATCATCATCGCCAAGCAGCGTAACGGGCCGACCGGTGAGATCTACCTGACCTTCCTTGGCGAATACACCCGCTTCGAAAATCTGGTGTCCGAATCCTATGGCGAGGGCGTCTTTCGTTGAGTGATGCGCCGCTTCGGATCAACAAGTACTTAAGCGAGCGAGGGCTATGCTCCCGCCGTGAGGCGGATGCCTGGGTGGAGGCCGGTCGTGTCACCGTCAATGGGGCGGTGGCGACGCTCGGAACCCGCATAGCGCCCGGGGACCAAGTCTGTGTCGATGGTCGTGACGTGGGTGCGCCCACACGGCACGTGTATATCGCCCTGCACAAGCCGATCGGAATCGAGTGCACCACCAACCGGGAGGTGCAGCACAACATCGTCGATTTTGTGGCGCACACCGAGCGCATTTTCCCGATCGGGCGTCTGGACAAGGATTCCGAGGGACTCATCCTGCTGACCAACGATGGCGACATCGTCAACCGTCTGCTGCGACGCGAGCACCAGCATGAAAAGGAATACGTCGTGACGGTCGATCGTCCGGTGACCGACGAGTTCCTGCGCGCCATGTCCCTAGGCGTGCCCATCCTCGACACGGTGACGGCGCCCTGTGTCTGTACGCGGGACGCGAAAAACGTGTTTCGCATTGTGCTGACGCAGGGCCTCAACCGTCAGATCAGGCGCATGTGCGATGTCTTTGGTTACACCGTGCGGCGGTTGGTGCGTGTGCGCTTCTGCAACATCCTGCTCGAGGGCCTGCCGAACGGCCGATGGCGCAATCTGACGCGCGCGGAACTCGAAGGTCTGCTGCCGACCGAGTAGGCAGCGGCGTCACCTGAAGGAGTGGGCTCATGCGTTGCTGCTCTGTGCTTTTGATTGCCTGTGTCGCATCCGTCGCGCTGGCCGATCCTCGCGCCCGGGATCTGGGCATTCCCTTTGACGGCCGGCCCGGCGCCCTGAACGCGATCACGGACGTGGCCGGCGTGACAGTGGGCGAGACGACGCTCGTGTCGGGAGCCGATCCCAGACACCAGGTCCGCACCGGTGTCACGGCCATCCTCCCGCGCGGCGCACGGTCGAACTCGCAACCTGCCTTCGCCGGCTGGTTTTCCCTCAACGGGAACGGCGAGATGACCGGAACGACCTGGCTGGAGGAATCCGGCATGCTGGAGGGCCCGATTCTCTTGACCAATACGCACAGCGTCGGCGTGGTGCGTGATGCCGCCATCGCATGGCGGGTGAAGCACGGTGCGGCCGACAACTCCGGCTATTGGTGGTCGCTGCCGGTGGTTGCGGAGACGTGGGACGGCTACCTCAACGATGTCAACGGATTCCATGTGCGCCCCGAGCATGTGGAAGCGGCGCTCGAGCATGCGCATGGTGGCGCAGTGGCCGAGGGCAATGTCGGCGGCGGTACCGGCATGATCTGCCATGAGTTCAAGTGCGGCACCGGCACTGCCTCGCGGATCGTGTCGGTCGGTGGCAAGGACTACACGGTCGGTGTGCTCGTGCAGGCCAACTACGGCCGGCGCGATACGCTGCGCATCGCGGGCGTTCCGGTCGGCCAGCACCTGACCGAGCACCGCGTCTACACCGATGCGGCCCATCCCGAGGACACGGGCTCCATCATCATTGTCGTCGGCACCGATGCGCCGCTGCTGCCGCACCAGATGAAGCGGCTGGCCAAGCGCGCAGCACTCGGACTTGCGCGCAATGGGTCCTACGCCGGCAACGGCTCGGGAGACATCTTCGTGGCGTTCTCCACCGCCAATGCCGACGCCGTCGGGGATGCCACCGAGAACGTCGCCCACTTCCTCGGCAATGACGCGCTTGATCCTGTGTTCCTCGGCACCGTCGAGGCTACCGAGGAGGCGATCATCAACGCGATGGTGGCCGCGCGGGACATGCACGGCCAGGAGGGGCATTACGCGCTCGCCATCCCGCACCCGGCGTTGCGCGACCTGCTGCGCCGTTACGGACGTCTGAACGGGCCCTGATCAGCCGCGCGCGGCGGCCAGCAGTCCGTCGGCGTCCTCGACCTGCATGTCGTACGCGGCCACGAGTCGTACCACCGGCGACGTGACGCCCGGCGGGGCCGGCCAGTCGTAGAACTCATAGCCTGCATCGCGCAAGCGTGTGATCACCGCCTCGGGCAGGGCGACGAACACCTCGTTCGCCTCCACGGGCATCAGCACGCGCACGCCAGGCTGCGCGTCCAGCCCTTCAGCCAGACGCGTGGCCACCGCGTTGGCGGCACGGGCGTTCACAAGCCAGTGGTCCTCGTGGAGATAGGCGTTCAGCTGGGCGGAGAGGAAGCGCAGCTTAGACCACAGGTGTCCGCCGCGCTTGCGGCGGAACTCTAGGTCGCGCGCGAGACCAGGGTCAAAGGCCACGATGGCTTCGGCGGCGAGCGCGCCGTTCTTCGTGGCGCCAAAGGACAAGATGTCCACTCCCGCCTGCCAGGTGACTTCGGCGGCGCTGCAGCCCAGGTGTGCGAGGGCGTTGGCAAAGCGTGCGCCGTCCATGTGCAGCTTCAGGCCCAGATCGTGCGCCTCGTCGGCGAGAGCCCGCACTTCGGCCGGCGTGTAGACGGTGCCCCACTCGGTCGCCTGGGAAATGCTGACGGCGGCCGGGTCGACGTGATGGACGCCCATCGAGCGGGCGAAGGCGACCGCCTCGCGGACCTGGCCCGGGCGGAGCTTGCCATCCGGGGTCGGGAGGCCGAGCAGCTTGCCACCGCTGTAAAACTCCGGGGCGCCGCACTCGTCGGTGTTCACGTGACCGGTCGCGGGGCAGTAGATGCCCTGGTACGGGCGCGCCAGTGTTGCCAGCGCAATCGCGTTGGCGGCGGTGCCGGTGGCGACGGGCAGGACTACAAGGTCGCAGCCGAACAGCGACGTCATGCCTGCGGTGAGCGCCTCGGTGTGGATATCGGCGCCGTACGAATGCACGGTGCCGGCGTTCGCGGCCCCGAGGGCGGCGAGGATCCTGGGATCGATGCCGGCGATGTTGTCGCTGGAGAAATCCTTGCGGAGGATTCGGTTCGTCATGTCGGCACAGTCCAGGGTGGCAAGGGGAGGCGGGGTTTTGAGGGACGCGCGACACGTTGGCGCATTTGCCCGGATTCGGCAACCATTGCAGTGCGAGCCCGACCAAAATCGCATTCCTGAGGCGCGCCTCGACGGCCATTAGCCGGATTAATGCGCGGTGCGACAAATCGCATTTGGTGGATGCCGCTGCCCTGGTCCATGCTATGTGAAGCGCTTTCCGCCGCCGAAGGGGGTTCCGGCCCAGATGAAAATCCAGTCCGCCAAAGTCATCGTGACCTGCCCGGGTCGCAATTTCGTCACGCTCAAGATCGTGACCGACCAGGGTCTGTACGGGATCGGGGATGCCACGTTGAACGGGCGCGAGCTCGCCGTCGTCTCCTATCTCAACGACCATGTGATTCCCTGCCTCATCGGCCGTGATGCGCGCAGGATCGAGGACACCTGGCAGTACCTGTACCGGGGCGCCTACTGGCGTCGCGGTCCGGTCACCATGTCGGCCATTGCGGCGGTCGATACGGCGCTGTGGGACATCAAGGCCAAGGCTGCTGGCCTTCCCTTGGTCGACCTTCTGGGTGGGCGCAGCCGCGACGGCGTGCTCGTCTACGGTCACGC
>CAXBRZ010000029.1:0-14922 GCA_963978075.1 uncultured bacterium
CAAGCGAGCCACACAGCATCACGGACATATCAAGAGGCCTCTCGTCAGGGGGAGACCCCACAATACCGACGTCGGATGCGGCATGCCACCCAGTTCTGCGATCAGCGCCCTGCGAGCACCAGAATCCAGCTGAGACCGAGGATCAGAAACGAGACGAATACCGCGGCGGAGCCAACGTCCTTTGCCAGCCCCGAAAGATCGTGCCGTTCGACACCAATCCGGTCGATGGCCGCTTCAATTCCGCTATTGAGCAACTCGACCACGATCACCAGCAGCATCGGCAATGTCAGCAATGCCCGTTCCACGCCCGAATGGCCAAGCCACATACCCAGTGGCAACACAACAAGTGCAAGCATGCATTCCTGCCGGAACGCAGCCTCCTCACGCCAGCAGCCTTTCAAACCCTTTCCGGTATTACCAAACGCCTTGTAAAGACGCGACAAGCCCGTTGGCTTAACTCCGGGTCGAACACTGTTCGTCTTCAAGTCACTCACACCCCAGGCCTCCAGACCAGCTCCAGCTGCTTGGCTGCACGGACATCATCCAGCCGACGGACTGGAAGTGTATAGGGCGCACCCTTAAGACGCGAGGCATCCACCTTCGCCTCATTGAGTATTTTTTCCATCGCGCCAACAAAATCATCCAGCGTTTCCTTGGACTCGGTTTCCGTAGGCTCTATCAGGAGGCACTCAGGCACAAGCAAGGGAAAATAGGTGGTCGGCGCATGAAAACCATAGTCGAGCAATCGTTTCGCCACATCCATGGCGGTGACGCCAAGATCCCGCGCCTCATCACGCAACGTCAAAATGAACTCATGGGTCGCCCGGCGGCCTGGATAGGCCACATGAAACCCGACCTGACGTAGCCTCGCCATCAGGTAGTTGGCATTCAGGGTGGCATACCGACCGACCCGCGCCAGACCCTCCCTGCCTATCATGCGAATATAAACATAAGCTCTCAACAGCACGCCCGCATTGCCCATGAATCCGGACAGACGCCCGATCGTATGCGGGCATTCCGACTCATCTGCGAATGCATAGCTGTCACCGGACCTGACCACATACGGAACCGGCAAATAAGGCACTAACCGTTCGGCCACGCCTACCGCGCCGGAACCGGGACCCCCGCCTCCGTGCGGAGTCGAAAACGTCTTGTGCAAGTTCATGTGGATGACATCAAAGCCCATATCGCCCGGCCGGACGATCCCCAATATCGCGTTGAGGTTGGCCCCGTCGTAGTAAAGCAGCCCACCCACCCCGTGTACGATCGCCCTGATCTCCGCGATGTGTTGCTCGAAGACCCCCAAGGTCGACGGATTAGTCAGCATGATGCCCGCCGTTCGAGGTCCGACGGCCTTCCTCAGCGCCTCGATGTCACAATCTCCGGACGAATCGCAAGGAATTTCCACAACCTTGAATCCACACATGGACGCGGTGGCAGGATTCGTCCCATGTGCGGCCTGGGGCACGATAATTTCGTCCCTGCCACGATCACCGCGTGCGTGGTGATAGGCCCGGATCATCGCAACACCCGCGAATTCCCCCTGCGCTCCGGCCATCGGAGTAAGGGAAACCGCCTTCATGCCGGTCAGTTCAGTCAGCATATCCTGCAGGTCGTGCAGACATGCCATAAATCCTTGGCTCAATGAAGGATGCGCGTGAGGGTGGTGCGCCAAAAACTCGGGCAGCATGGCATATTGATTACAACCGCGAGGGTTGTACTTCATCGTGCACGATCCGAGCGGGTAAAAGTGCGTGTCGATCGAAAAATTCAGCCTGGAGAGCCGCGTATAATGTCGCACGGCGTCAAGCTCGGACACCTCCGGCAGCATAGGCCGGTTCCGGCGTCGCAAGCTCTCCGGAATTTGGCTTTCCTGTACTTCCGGGGCCTGCCCTTGTGCTCGTCTTCCGGCCTTGGAAATAGAAAATATTGTTGATCTGGGCACATTCAATTGCGGATTTTCGCTGCTGTTCATAGCGAGCCTCCCAATTTATTTAAGGTTTCCATTACGTCGCGGAAGGCCTCTACGAATTCGTCTATGTCTTGCGCGGTCTTCGTTTCCGTAGCGCAGACCAGAATCGCTTGGCCAAGCTCCGGATAATCCACAGAAAGATCAAACCCACCGGCGATCCCTCTGGAGGCGAGTCCTGTGAGGAGATCTTTCGCCGAGACATCAACAATCACGACGGCCTCATGAAATCTGGATCCGGCAATCCCTGGGCGAACTCCCGGAATGTCGGCAAGACGCCGCAACAACAGCGCGGTATTTGCGATGCAGGCGTTCGCCACCCGCTCCAATCCCTCCGCGCCTACGATCGAAAGGTAGATCGTCGCAGCACTCATCAGAAGGCCTTGATTGGTGCATATATTTGACGTCGCCTTGCTACGACGGATGTGCTGTTCACGGGCCTGCAGCGTCAATGCGTATCCCGTACGTCCATCGAGGTCAATGGTGCGGCCGACGATGCGACCAGGCATTTGCCGAACATGCTCCATGCGCGTGGTCATGAAGCCGAAGTACGGGCCTCCCCCGCTCAGCGGCACTCCCAGAGGCTGCCCATCACCGACGACGATGTCGGCGCCTTTTTCACCCCATTCGCCTGGCGGACGAAGCACGGCAAGCGATACAGGATTGACGACGGCAATGACCAAGGCTCCACGTGCGTGCGCCCAGTTGACGATATCATCCACATCTTCAATGCTGCCGAAAAAATTCGGCTGCTGTATCACGATTGCGGTGACATCTTTCTCCTCGAGTTCCGACAAGGCGGCGCGGACAATCGTGCCGTCAACGCTGTCAAATGGAAGTGTTTCGAAAATCAGATTCTGCAATCCGCAGACCGATCGAACGCATTTCTCATAATGTGGATGCAGGGTACGCGGCAATACGATTCGCGAGGATTTGGAACGACGATTCGCACGTACCGCCATCAGGCACGCTTCAGCGAGCGCCGACGCACCGTCATACAAGGAGGCATTCGAAACCTCCATCGCAGTCAGACTTGCCATCATCGTCTGATATTCGAAAATAATCTGAAGCGTGCCCTGACTTGCTTCGGCTTGATACGGCGTATAGGCCGAATATATTTCACCCCGGGTCACGGTGGACCAAACGGCTGCGGGTATGTGGTGTTCGTAGGCTCCGGCGCCAATGAAATTGAGCACTCGTCCGTCCAGGGCGGCTCGTTCCGCCATGAGGCGTCCGACCTGCATTTCGGTTAGTGCCGCTGGTATCCCAGGCAGAGGACCGACTCGTAACGCATTCGGGATTTCGTCCAAAAGGTTGTCAATGGCACCAACGCCAATGACATCGAGCATGGCCCGCTCGTCGCTCGGTGTATGCGGAATGAACGGCATATTTGCCTCCTCAGTCGCCCGCGGCTGCCAGTACTGCCTGATAGGCGTCGGCATCAAGGAGGGTCGTGGCCTTTTCTGCGGCAGCAGGGTCAACCCTAAATAGCCAGCCGGCGCCATAAGGGTCCGTATTGACGAGTTCCGGAGCCCCGCTCAGCAATCCGTTACCTTCAATGACCACTCCAGCGATGGGACTGTAGACATCCGAGGCGGCCTTGACCGACTCGACAACCGCACAGGCTTCACCGGCCGCAACCCCTCGGTCGGCTTCCGGCGTCTCCACAAAAACAATATCGCCAAGCGCGTGCTGGGCGTGATCGGTTATTCCTACTGTCACCGACCCATCTTCGTTGTGCCGAAGCCATTCATGTGACGCGGTGTACTTCAAATCTGTCGGAACCATGGAACTCATTCGATTTCTCCCGTGGACGAATCAGTTGATGCAACTCTTCCCGTTTCTGACAAAAGGCATGCGAACAACTCTCGCACCGAGTAATTTCCCCCTTACATCAACTTGTACGAACGGGCCGGCTCCAGGCGGAATCCGGGCGATCGCAATGGAATGACCAAGGGTTGGCGAGAAGCTTCCTGAGGTCGTTTCGCCGGATCCGCTCGTCGCAATCACAGGCATGTGCGCTCGAAGTACGCCTCTGTCCGTGAGCACCAAGCCGACCTGTTCGGTGGCGACGCCTGACTTGATCTGCGCTTCAAGGGCGGCACGACCCACAAATGCGCGTTGGGCGCCCATCGCGACGGTCCACGCAAGACCACATTCCAATGGAGTGTGGTCTGAATCGAGGTCCTGCCCGTAAAGGCACATGCCCGCTTCAAGGCGCAGAGTATCCCGCGCCCCGAGTCCACAGGGTGTTACGCCGGCAGCAACAAGGGAATTCCAGACTTCGACAGCATCCCTCGATGGGAGCATCAGTTCGAATCCATCCTCTCCGGTGTACCCGGTGCGACCGCAGTACCATCCATCATGGTTCCTTAGATCGGCGCCTTCGAAACGGCGCAAGCGACTTATCGTCACACCGTCCTCACCCCAAAGTTCAATCGCCTTACCGATTGCCATTGGACCCTGAACCGCCAGAATGGCGACATTCGGCAGATCGGCGATGGAGACCTCAAATCCTGCCGCTTGCTCTGCCATCCAGATCAAGTCCGAGTCTGCCGTTCCGGCATTCACGACAAGCCGGTATCCGGATGCAGCGCGGTAAACAATGAGGTCGTCAATGACGCCGCCACGTGGGTTCAACATGCAGCTATACAGTGCGGCACCAGGACTTGGCAGACGCGCCACATCATTCGAGAGCAGGCGCTGCAAGTACTCTGTGGCCTGGCGACCCGTGATATCGACCACCCGCATGTGCGAAACGTCAAAAAGGCCCGCATGACGGCGCACGGCGTGGTGTTCGTCTATCTGCGAGCCGTAATGGACTGGCATATCCCAGCCCCCGAAATCCACCATTCGCGCCCCTAACGCGACATGGCGGGAATGCAGCACGGTCTTACGCAGCATAACGCCCCCGGATTCGGACTCACCGGACGGCCGTCGCCCACAAAAAAGGGCGACAGGCTGTCGCCTGTCGCCCCTCTGTCCATTGACCTGAGAGATCGGGCGCTGACGCGCCGCACCCCTTCGGTGGACCCCTGCTCGGGGTCGCTCTCCAGAGCCCGCGAGAACATGCCGTTGTTTTGCCTGAGCGTTTCCGGGCGGGTTGCGCCTTCGGCGCCGCATTCACCCCATAAGAGGTTCTGCGAACTCTCCGGACATATCTTGTCGCGAGGGATCCATCATAGGCCTGTTGGAGGGAGCATCTCAACACCCCCCGCCGTAGGGAGTTTCCGGGACGCCCACCGACAGCCACCACCGGATGCACGAATATTGCGTATATTCTGCGACGACGAAATTCGAGGAATGAGGGGGAAATCGCGTGGCCAAGCGTCCGTTTATCGAAAGTCGGTCAATCGACTATGTGCCGAGGGCAGAGCGGCATGGCAAGGTGTGGCACCTTTGGCCGGTGTGGTTCATGGGCGATGCCCATCTCGCCACCATTGCGACGGGCTTCGTCGGCGTTGCGCTAGGCGGCAATCTCATCTGGATGACTGTCGCGGTGGTCCTCGGCATTGCCCTCGGCACCTTCTTCATGGCGTTCCATTCCACGCAGGGCCCTCAACTAGGCCTGCCGCAGATGATCCAATCACGGCCACAGTTCGGATATGTGGGCGCCCTGCTCGTGTGGGGCGTCGCCCTTGTCACTTACCTTGGCTACAACGCCTTCAATCAGGTCTTGGCCGCAGACTCGCTCACAACGCTCTACGGCACCAACCCGAAAATCTCGTCGCTTGGCATCGGTCTGATCGCGACTGCACTTGCCGTCGTGGGATACGACTGGATCCACGCAGCACAACGGCTTTTAGCCGGCCTCCTGCTTATCGCGCTGTTGGTCATGACATTTGCGCTGGGCCGTGCTCACTTCCCACCCGAACAGCTGGACATCCACCAGTTTGCAATGATCCCTTTTCTCGTGCAGTTGTTTGTCACAGCGGCATACCAATTGTCATGGTCGATCTATGTCTCGGACTATTCGCGCTATCTGCCCAAGGAAGTCAGCGTCGGATCAGCCTTCTTTTGGACCTACGTCGGCGCATTTATCGGCGGTGCCTGGACAACTCTCGTCGGCACCGTAGCCGCTGCCATGTTCCCCAAGGACGACTTGGCTCCGGCTCTTTTGCACGCCGCCAATGCCATTCTCCCGGGCTCTGGCGAGCCCTTGCTTATTGTCACCCTGCTTGGCCTCGTGACAATTACCACTCTCAACTACTACGGCGCGTCACTGACCATGCTGAGCGTCGCCGACTCGCTCAAGCCGATCAAACCCTCGATTTCAAAGCGCCTTGTGACTCTGGCCATCGGCTTCGGAGTCTCTACATTGATCGCATCATCCGCTTCGAAAGACTTCGCACATGAATTCGGCGAATTTCTCGCGATTCTTCTCTACCTTTTCACGCCGTGGACTGCAGTCAATCTGGTCGATTTTTATATCGTCCGCAAAGGGCATTATTCGGTACGCGAGATTTTCAATCCAAACGGCATGTATGGACGCTGGAACTGGCGCGGACTTACGGCATATTTCGTCGGGTTTCTTTCGATGGTTCCGTTTTTCAGCACCGGAATCTATCGCGGACCGGTCGCACAAGCTCTCGGCGGTGCCGACATATCCATGTTGATTGGATTGCCCGTTTCGACCATCGTGTACCTGCTGGCATGCCGCGGCGTCGACTTTGAGGAAGAGGCCCGCCGCGCCGCCAAGGCAGATGAAGGCCTCGATGATGAGGCCTGAGGCTGTGTGATCAACGCTGACTTGTCTGCCAGTTAGGCGCAACGTAGTAGGGAGCATCAGATGCCGGCAGAAGCGGCCGACCCAATATATGGTCCGCTGCTTTTTCGGCGATCATGATCGTCGGAGCATTGAGGTTCCCGTTGGTAATCTGAGGCATGATGGACGAGTCCACCACGCGCAGTCCGTCGACCCCGATGACTCGCGTTTCCGGGTCCACGACCGCCATCGGATCGTTCGCCGCACCCATCTTGCAGGAACAAGATGGGTGGTAAGCGCTTTCCACTTTTTGACGGACCCACTCGTCAATCGCCTCGTCACTGGTCACATCGGTTCCTGGCGCGATCTCGCGTCCGGAGTACGGAACGAATGCCGGCTGCGAGAACAGCTCGCGTGTGAGACGGACGCAGGCGCGCATCTCCACGAGATCATCGGGGTGTGACAGGTAGTTGAACAGGATACGGGGCTTGTCCCGCGCATCGCTTGATGCGAGCCTGACCCAACCACGGCTTTTCGAACGCATTGGACCGACGTGAGCCTGAAATCCATGCTCTTTGGCCAATGAGGATCCGTCATAACTGACCGCCATGGGCAAGAAGTGATATTGGATGTCGGGATACCGGATTCCAGCTCGACTGCGAATGAATCCACAGCTTTCAAAATGGTTGGTAGCGCCAAGACCATTCTTCATGAGCATCCACCGCAGACCGATGAGAGCCTTGGCCACCGGATTCATGGCCGAATAGAGCGTTATCGGCTGCTTGCAGGCCATCTGGAAATAGAACTCCAGATGGTCCTGAAGATTCTCTCCCACGCCGGGAAGGTCCTTGACGACCGGAATTCCATGCGCTTGCAACTCCGCAGCGGGTCCGATACCCGACAGCTTCAGCAATTGCGGGGAAGCGATGGAACCTGCGGAGAGCACCACTTCGCGATCTGCCAGGACGTCATGCTGGACACCCCCCAACTCATATCGCACCCCTACGGCGCGCCGCCCTTCGAATAGTACTTTCAATACACGCGCGTGCTTGATGATGGTGAGATTCGCGCGATTTCGGATGGGTCTCAAATAGGCATTGGCCGCGCTGGCGCGACGTCCTCCGCGGACAGTCATGTCCATCCGACCGAATCCCTCCTGACGGTAACCATTCACATCTTCCGTGCGTGCGTAGCCGGCTTCAGTCGCGGACTTCAACCACGCGGCATGCAAGGGATTCTCAAGCGTCCCATAGGAAGTCCCCAACGGACCATCATCACCACGGTAACGGTCGCCCCCCTCCTGCCGCCCTTCGGCCCGCCGGAAGTAAGGAAGTACCTGCGCATAGTTCCAGCCGCGCGCGCCTAAGGACTCCCAGGTATCAAAATCCTGAGCGTTGCCCCGGATGTATACCAACCCGTTGATCGAGGATGAGCCGCCGATAACCTTGCCACGAGGCGTATGCATCCTTCGTCCGCCGAGGCCAGGCTCGGGTTCCGTCCCGTAATACCAGTTGTATTTCTCCATGTTCATCGGAATCGCCAGAGCCGTAGGCATCTGGATGAATATGGAGCGGTCAGAACCGCCGAATTCCAACAGCAGAACACGATTTGATGCGTCGGCGGAAAGGCGATTCGCCAGTACGCATCCGGCAGATCCTGCTCCACAAATGATGTAGTCGAAATGCTGTTGAGTCATCGGCAAATCCTTAATAAGGCGCGTCGACGTCACCCATAGCGACGTAAACACTCTTCAACTGAGTATAGTGCTCGATCGCGGCGCGTCCGTTCTCGCGACCCAGCCCCGACCGCTTGTGCCCACCAAACGGCAATTCGATCGGCGTGATGTTGTAATGATTGATCCAGCAAGTTCCCGCCTCGAGCGCGCCAATGACGCGATGGGCGCGGGTCAAATCGTTGGTGAAAACTCCAGCCGAGAGACCGAATTCCGTGTCATTCGCACGCGCAACAACTTCGTCTTCGTCTTCGAACTCGAGAATGCTCATGACGGGGCCGAAAATTTCCTCACGGACGATTGCCATTTGATCGGTACACCCATCAAAAACGGTCGGTGAGACGAAATTTCCTCGATCACAACCATTCTCAAGATAACGGCCGCCGCCGCACAGAAGCTGCGCCCCCTCTTCTTGACCGCGATGGATATAACCCAGCACCTTTTCCATATGATTCCGGGAGATCAGCGCACCTACCTGGGTTGCTGGATCCAGCGGATCTCCGATGCGCATAGCCTCGACTCGCGCTTTTAGCTTTTCGATAAATACTTTCCGCACATTCCTGTGAACAAATACCCTCGTCCCGTTGGAGCAGACCTCTCCCGCCGAATAGAAATTGGCCAAAAGCGCGGCACCTACGGCATTGTCGAGTTTCGCGTCATCGAAAATGATGAGGGGAGACTTACCCCCTAATTCCAGCGTGACGTACTTGAGTGTGGACGAGGCGTCACTCATCACGGCTTTGCCAGTTCCCACCTCACCGGTCAGGGAAATCTTTCGGATTCGCGGATGTCGGCTAAGCATCCGGCCGGTGTCTGCATAGCCTTGGACTACCTGGAATACGCCCTCAGGAAGGCCCGCCTCTCGGTAGGCCGACGCGAGTTCGATGGCCGTCATCGGGGTCAGTTCCGCTGGCTTGAAGATCATCGCGTTGCCGCATGCCAATGCCGGCGCGGACTTCCAGCATGCAATCTGTATGGGGTAGTTCCAAGCACCGATTCCAGCGACCACGCCCAATGGCTCACGGCGCGTATAGCCAAAGGCTGCCGGCCCGAGGTCGTGATGTTCTCCGGCGATGGTCGACGCTATTCCACCGTAGTAATCGAGACAGTCGGCACCGGAGAGCACGTCGACCGCGATGGTCTCCTGAATCGGCTTGCCCGTATCGCGGGTTTCTAACTGCGCCAGTTCGGCATTGCGCGACCGGAGTATGTCGGCCGTCCGTCGTAGAATCCGGCCGCGTTCCGTTCCTGTCATGCGCCCCCAGGAACGCTGGCCCTCAACCGCCCTTTCAACGGCGGCATCGACGCTCTGCTGACCGTCCACCGGCAATTCCGCAATCAGTTCGCCGTTTGCAGGATTCAGGGTTCTGATCGTGTCCAATGTGATTTACCTTTGAGTCAGTAGGCGGGCGAAGCGGCATGGATATGCCCGTTCACGAATCAGGTCAGCAGACCTCGGGTGGCGAGGCTAGCGGTTGATTGCCATTCAAACAGTTCGGCACACCGCGAATTGGCATTGGTCATTGAGTCCGGACACGCATAGCGCGCCGCCGACCGATGAGAATTGCACAAGTTCGCGCCAACGAAAGAAGATGGATTATTTTTTCCATATTTTTCAGCGCGTTAGTGATTATCGGCGCTTGACAAGTCGCCCGTTGAACGGGTATTCAACGGCAGTCGAATAATGCCGACCCGGGGACCGTACGGTCAATACGCGGTACACGAATGTTCCGGCGGATGGGTGACGTACTTGGACAACGCGATCGAATTTGTCGATGTAGACATCCTCTTCGGGCGGGAGGGTACGAGCGGGTCTCGGATACAAGTCCCTAAGGCACTGGAATTGCTGGATACCGGGCAAGGCCGCGCCGACATCCTTGCTCGCACCGGCGTTGTCGTCGGTATCGCCGGTGCAAACCTGCAGGTGCGAAAGGGCGACATTTCGGTGTTGATGGGTCTTTCAGGATCCGGCAAGTCCACCCTCCTTCGCGCCGCAAACGCCCTCAATCCCGTCACGCGCGGCCAGGTCTGGGTCGAGCACCACGGCCGTCGCATCAATGTTGCCCGTTGCTCTCCCCAGGAACTTAGAGAACTGCGCCGTGGCGGTATCGCAATGATGTTCCAGCAGTTCGGACTGCTGCCTTGGCGCACGGTTCGTGACAATGTCGGGCTTGGTCTTGAATTGCGCGGAGAATCCGCGCAGACACGACGAGCCAAAATCGATGAAAAACTCGACCTCGTCGGATTGTCGCAGTGGGCAGATCGTGCCGTCAGCGAGCTTTCGGGCGGCATGCAGCAGCGGGTGGGGCTCGCCCGGGCCTTTGCAACGGATGCCGAGATACTGCTCATGGATGAACCCTTCTCGGCCCTAGACCCGCTCATCCGAACGCGTCTGCAGGATGAATTGGTCAGCCTGCAGCGACAGGTGCGGAAAACAATCCTCTTCGTCACTCACGATCTGGACGAAGCGCTGCGTATCGGGGACCGCATCTCGGTCCTCGAAGGTGGAAAAATCATACAGACGGGCAGTCCTGAAGAGATTGTGCTGCGCCCGCAGACGGATTACGTCGGCGATTTCGTCCAGCACATGAACCCCCTGACGGTCCTCAGGGCCCACATGGTCATGACGCGGTTGCAGCCCGATGAATCTGCCGGAATCCACCCCAGCAGGGCAGACATGTCGCAATTGCCCGCGAATACGCCACTCAAACGCGTGATCGCCGAGCTGCAGAGCACGGGAAAGCCAGTGCTCATCCAGGAATCCGGTCAAATCACCGGCATATGCACGCCTGACGACGTGGTCAGAGCCCTGGCAGGACGGCATGACGCGGCCAAACAAGCCGGTGACGCAAACTGATCAGCCGGGATGCGGTGGGGTGCGATACTGCCCGCCTGAACTCACCGGAGTGGCGGAACCATGGACGAGCAGCAGGCAACAGCGGGGCGGCGCAGCCGCGGGGGCGGCCGTGAGGCCAAGCGCGCAGCGCGTGCGGCGCGTTCCGCAGTCACCATTCCCTACATTACCCGCCAGATACCTTGTTTCGAGGTTCTGAGCGAAGAAGGCCTGGCCACAATCGAGCACAACGCGGATACGATTCTTGAGGAAATCGGTATCGATTTCCGCGACGATCCGGAGTCGCTCGAGATCTGGAAGGCAGCGGGCGCCTCCGTCGACGGAGAACGCGTGCGATTTCCGCGCGGCATGTGCAGATCCATCGTGCAGGCTCACGCGCCACGTGAATTTACCCAGCATGCTCGCAATGCGGCCCGGTCGGTGCAGATTGGTGGCCGCAACACGGTATTTGTGCCGGCTTACGGCTCCCCCTTCATCCGCAATCTCGATGACGGACGCCGCTATGCGACGATCGAGGACTTCCGGAATTTCGTCAAACTGGCCTACCTGGCCCCTGCCCTGCACCACTCGGGCGGCACGATCTGTGAACCCGTCGACCTGCCGGTCAACAAGCGGCACTTCGACATGATTTATTCGCACATCAAGTACAGCGACAAGGCCTTCATGGGATCGGTCACCGCGCCAGAGCGCGCGGAAGATACCGTTGAAATGGCGAAGATTACCTTCGGTCCTGACTTTGTGGACCCGACGACTGGCCGCAACAAGACGGTTCTTGTCAGCCTCATCAATGCCAACTCACCGATGACATTTGATGCCACGATGCTCGGGGCGCTCAAAGTCTACGCACGAGCCAATCAGGCCACCATCATTACACCGTTCATTCTGGCCGGCGCGATGTCACCGGTGACAGTTGCCGGAACCGCTGCGCAGACCCTCGCCGAATCGCTCGCTGGAATGGCCTTCGCCCAGCTCGTGAGCCCGGGCGCTCCCGTCATTTTCGGCAGCTTTGCCTCTTCCGTCTCGATGCAATCAGGAGCACCGACCTTCGGAACCCCGGAACCTGCCCTGGTGCTATACACCATGGCGGCGTTGGCGCGACGCCTCGGAGTCCCGTTCCGCTCGGGTGGCGGCCTGTGCGGCTCGAAGATTCCGGATGCGCAAGCGGCCTATGAGTCGGCGAATACCCTGCTGCCCACCTGTCTTGCAGGCGTGAACTTCGTGCTGCACACGGCTGGATGGCTTGAAGGCGGCCTGTCGATGGGATACGAGAAATTCGTGATGGATGCCGACCAGGCCGGCATGATGCAGACGTTCCTGCAGGGCGTCGACATGTCCGAAAATGGGCAGGCGATGGACGCCATCCGCGAGGTCGGACCCGGCAAGCACTTTCTAGGCTGTGCGCACACACAAGCCAATTTCGAGACCGCCTTCTATCGCTCACCACTGATGGACAACAACAGCTTCGAGCAGTGGGAAGCGGAAGGGTCTTCCGATATGGCGGTCCGGGCCAATGCCAACTGGAAGCGCCAGCTGGCGGAATACGAGGCACCGGCGCTCGACCCGTCTGTCGACGAGGCCCTGCTCGACTACATTGCACGTCGCAAGGCGTCTTTCCCCGACTCGAACGTCTGAGTCAGTCCGCTGGGTAAAGCACGGGAAACAGCGGGTGCTCCAATGGGGCGCCCGCTGGCAACTCGTCCTCAAGCCCGGGAAACGCGGGTGAAGTAACCCACCGACGGGGCGCATGCGTCACGTCGTCGCCAACGAGGCGCAGGGAGAATACCCGCCGACGGCGCCCCGGCTCCACCCCTGCCGAGGCATGCAACGCCAGCATATGGAAGGCCAGCACATCGCCGGGTTCCATCGGCCATCCAAGAATCGTATGCGCGCCGCGGTCGGCATCTACCTCTGGCATTTCCTGAAGCGAGCCTTCCGGAAACCACTTCGCTTCGGAGGTCATGAACGACCGCGGCATCAGCCACGGCCCGAGGTGCGAACCGGCGACGAACTCCAACGTCGCTTCCCGAGTCACCGGATCGACGGGAATCCAGAAACTGACGTTCTGACGGCCCTCGATATTGTAATAAGGCTGGTCCTGATGCCATGGAGTGCGCTGCCGAGTGCCCGCCTCCTTGGTCAGCATATGATCGTGATAAAGGCGGATCCGGCGACTGCCGGTAAGCCTCGCGGCCACTTCAGCCAGCGGCGTCTCTCGTATGAATTGCCGATAACATGGGTTCTCCTGCCAACAGCAGAAGTCCTCGATGAACAGCCCCGGATCGTCGTGACGGCTCGCAACTTTGGCACGCGGACTGGGCGCCGCCAGGTTCTGGTCTATGCCAGATCTAAGAAGGGCCACCTCAGATTCCGACAGCAATCCGCGAACCACGACCGCGCCATCCCGACGATAGGCCTCGACATGCTCGCTGCGGAGGATTTCGCTTCCCAAGGGTCTGGCGTGCATGTTGGTCGCCTCTCCAATCGGCGGTCGACTCAGGTGGACGGCCTAATCATAGGCATCCGAAACGCTCGCGCCGTCAGGGTTTTCCGCCAATTCCCTTAGGCGCGTGCGGGACGACGACTCGGTCGGCGCTCTCTGCCTTCGCTTGCACTCGCGACCACGGCCTTCGGTTCTGGCAATGGCACGACAGCACGCAACTGCGTGTACGGCGCCGTCTTATGGGGAATCGCCATTGACTCGACAAAGTGCGCCTGAAAACGCGGTTCGATCGCCGTTTCAATCTTCTCGATCCGGCGCACGGTATCCTCAATGACTGCTCGAGAGCGCGAATCCAGTAGCGCAATTCGCGCGCCTGTTCCCGCCGCGTTGCCGGCCGACGTCACCTCGGAAAGCGCGCAATCCGGGATCATCCCGAGAACCATGGCGTACTTGACGTCAATATGACTGCCGAATGCACCCGCGAGTCGGATCCGGTCTACCTTTTCAACCCCAAGGCGCTCCATCAGCAGGAGGATGCCCGCATTCAAGGCCGCCTTGGCCAACTGGATGGCACGCACGTCGTTCTGCGTAATCATCAGGCGCTGCTCGCCATCGTGGAGCACATAGGCGAACGTCCTGCCATTGGGCACAACGCGTGAAGTGCGCTCGGCCAGAGACCCATCGACCACGCCGTCCTGATTGATGATCCCGGCGAGATACAACTCCGCCATCACCTCAATGATGCCGGAACCACAAATTCCCGTTATTCCAGTACTTGCGACGGCTTCCGCAAACCCGGCCTCGTCCGACCAGAGTTCGGATCCAATCACCCGCAAGCGCGGCTCCAGCGTGACGGGGTCGATGCGGACCCGCTCGATGGCACCAGGCGCAGCACGTTGACCACAGGAAATCTGTGCGCCCTCGAATGCGGGGCCGGTCGGACTCGAGCAAGCGACGAGTCGGTCCTTGTTGCCAAGCACAATCTCGGCGTTGGTGCCGACATCAACAAGCAGGGTCACCGGATCCACAAGATCAGGACGCTCCGCCAGGACGACGCCCGCCGTATCGGCACCGACATGGCCGGCGATGCAAGGCAGTGCGTAGACACGCGCGCTGGGATTGATTCCGAGCCCAAGTTCCGCCGCGGTCACGGTTACGGATCCATCTACTGCCAGCGCAAAAGGCGCGCCTCCAAGTTCGACAGGATCAATGCCCAGTACCA
>CAXBRZ010000030.1:0-14463 GCA_963978075.1 uncultured bacterium
ATGACGCTCGTCAAGGAAATCATGGAACGCATGGGCGGAACGGTCGAAATCGTCAGTGCGCCGAATGTGGGCACGACGGTGACTTTGTGGCTTGTTGAGGCGAAGCCTGACTAGTGCGGGTCGGGCGCGTATCCGGACTGGGTGACGAGAGTCCGTATGGCCGCCAGACCTGCGGGCTTGCGTAACACCCGAATGTCAGGGGGCAGGCCACCGCGGTCGCGGATGGTGCTCGGATCCAATGCCGTGACAACCACGATGCGCGAGGTGAATGTGGGATCCTTGTGCAGGGCCGCGATCATGGCGAATCCGTCCATGCCAGGCATCATCAGGTCCGAGATCACCACGTCCGGACGATTCTTGCCGATCTTGACCAGTCCCTCGAATCCATCCTTGGCAAGGTCCAGTTCAACCGGTGGATCCCACGCGGGAACTTCCAGTTCGAACAGGCGCCGCAGGCGGGCGTCGTCCTCGACGACCAAGAGCCGAAGCGGTGAGGAACCGGCCAGTTTCGAAAGATTTGCCGTGCGTTCCGCCAGCATCTGCTCGACCGACGAGACGAGCACTCGACGATGACCGCCCACCGTCTTCCAAGCCTGAAGCGACCCCTGCTCGACCCACAACTGCACGGTCCTGAGTGCCACGCCGAGTCGGTTGGCAGCCGCGCGGGTCGACATCACTTCAACGTCAGGGGGTTGCTGGGCAGCGGTCAAGGAAGCTCCTAAACACGGTACGGCGGGACTATTGCTATTCGATGGCCAAATCTTAGGCCTTGTTGACGCTGTTGCAATCCTTCGCTTCGCGATCTTTACATTAATTGTTCCTAAATCTGACCACGTGCCGTCCGATAAAGTGATAAAAGTGAAAGCGGGGAGAGTAGGCGGACCAGAACCGTCCTCCCGAAGCGTCCTTTGCGAGCGTCAACCGGACCTGGTCCGGCAGGCCGGCAGAGCATTCGCGTTTTGCGAACGGCATGGATTGCGGAGGGAACGGCATGCTGGTGATATCGCGCAAGTCCGGCGAAAAAGTCCGGATTGGAGAGGACGTGGCGATCGCGGTCCTTGAGATTTCCGGCAGCCGCGTGGTGCTGGGAATCGAAGCCCCGCGGGACATTCCGGTTCGGAGGTTGGACCAGCGTAGTACGTCGGAAAGCGATCATCCCTCCCTTGACGACGCGGCAGGTCAAGACGCGGATACGTCTGCGGCCCCGGTTAGACGCTTGGATCTAGCGCAGTCCGCCACCGATGGGCCCGAGCGGGCTGCCGCGCCGTTCGAGTATCCCGCGCGGGCCTCCGACGAGGCGGCATTCGCGCCGAAGAAGGCGCCGCTCGTCCGTATACGCCGATCCCGCAAGATTCCGCCGGAGACGGACCCTTCAATTGACTGAGTGCGACAGAAAACTGCGGTCAGGTCTCTCGGACGGGTTCATCCACATGCATGAGCACGGCAGCGCGTGCGGCATCTCGCAGGGCTGCGACGGCGGCGCGGTCGGCAGATGCCGGGGCGGGGAGAGCGGGAAGCAGTCGGACATGGATCCGAGAGGGTCTTGGCAACCTGCGATCGGCTGGCAGTAACATCCGCGCCCCATTGATGGCGGCCGGCACCACGGGCAGCCCACCCTTCGCGGCGGCGGCGAACGCGCCACCCAGAAATCGCCCAACTCCGGGTGTCTCGTCGAATGTGCCCTCCGGAAAGGCCGCGATGGATTCACCGAGGGTTGCAGCCCGCTGGACCCGCCGGGCATCCGCCGCACCGCCGTTGGGGTCCCTCCGATCCACGAAATGCGTGCCGATCCGTTGCAGCAGGAAGCCTGCAACCGGCACTGACGCCATTTCCCTTTTGACCATGAATCCGAACCGGGGTGGCAGGGCGGCCTGCATCACGACCCCGTCCACGTAGCTTGCGTGGTTGGCGACGACTACGCAGGGGCCCTGCGGAAGGTGCTCAAGTCCCTCCACGGTGACCTTGCATGCGGCAAGGCGAAAAATGCTGCGCGCCGTCCAATGGGCCACGCGCCGTCGCCTGTGCAGGCCTGGAACGACCGCCATGGAGACTGCGGCGCCAAGCGCCAGAGTGCCAAAAACGGCCCAGCACCAAGCACCGTAAACGGGAAATAACAGTCTTTTCATCAGCCTGAATGGAGTCCGGTGCCCTGATTTATGTGATCTACGTCGCCTTTATGTAAAGACTCCCGGTTCATCGTGAGCAGCGTCACAGTTCGCGGTGGTCTTCACGGCAATACTCGCTCCGAACCCGGGGATTCCCGGGCGAATCGGACACTGCATTGTGCCTAGTGAAGTGCCGATTTCCCATACTTGTCATGAATCGGAAACCTTTGGCTACACGTATGAACATGGCCCGAAAAATCGATCTGCACGGTGCGCCCCAACCGGCGCCGGTATCCGCCGTGGATCCGTCGATCGCACGATTCCTCGATGCGGTCTGGATGGAGCAGGGACTGTCGGTCAATACGCTGGCGGCCTACCGGGCCGATCTGACGGCGCTCTCGCGCTGGCTGGGCGAGCGACGCATCGCGATTGCGAGGACGACACGCCCCGATCTGGAAGGTTTTCTGGCCGGTCGCCACAAGGAGGGCGCACAGCCGCGTTCTTCGGCCCGGCAGTTGTCGAGTTTTCGACGCTTTTTCCGCTACATGGTCCGCGAAGGCGTCGTTGGCGAAGATCCCACCGCCAAGATTGCGATGCCTAAGATCCCGCGCTCGCTGCCAAAGTCGCTTACCGAGGACGAGGTCGAGTCGCTGCTGACCGCCCCGGATGTGACCGAACCGTTGGGTCATCGGGACCGTACGATGCTCGAGGTGCTGTACGCCACGGGTCTGCGAGTGTCGGAACTCGTCAGCATTCGTTTTGCCCAGGTCAACTTCAACCAGAGCGTGATCCGGATTCTCGGCAAGGGAAAACAGGAGCGCCTCATTCCCCTCGGCGACGAATCCATCCGCTGGCTGGCGGAATTTGTCGAGGGTCCACGCGCTGAAATCCTGCTGGACCGCCAAACCGACTATCTCTTCCCCACCCGGCGCGGCGACCGCATGACCCGGCAGGCGTTCTGGCACATCATCAAGCGCTACGCCAGCAAGGCCGGCGTCCAGAAGGAGTTGTCGCCACACACGCTGCGGCATGCGTTTGCGACTCATCTTCTGAACCGTGGCGCTGACCTGCGGGTGGTGCAGATGCTGCTCGGGCACAGCGATCTTTCCACAACGCAGATTTATACCCACGTGGCCCGCGAGCGCCTGAAGGAAATGCACGGGAAACATCACCCGCGAGGCTGATGTTCGCGGTCTGCTAGACTGTCGGCGCAGGGTGGTTCCCATCCGGACCCGTGGTCCTGGTCGACTCGGTTGGAGCGCGCATGAAATTCAAGCCACTCAGTGCCGGCCTGCTCGCCTTGGCCGTTTTCCTGCTGACTGCCGCCTCCAAGACTCCGTCCGCCGCCACTGACAGCCGGGCGGATATCGCACGACGGCTGGATGTGCCGGTCAAGGCCATTCGAGACAGCGTGATTCCCGGCGTTTTTGAAATTGCCAACGGAGGCGAGGTCATCTACGTATCGGCCGATGGGCGTTACGCCATCAAAGGCGATATTTACGACACTGATCATGGCCGCAACGTCACGGACAAGCGTCGTGCGGAGACGCGTGCGGAGCTTCTTCGCTCCTTAAGCGATGAGGATACGGTGATTTTCGCGCCGGCCAAGCCGCGCTATACGGTGACAGTGTTCACCGACGTGGAGTGCAAGTACTGCCGGATGTTCCATGGCGAGATCGCCGAGTACAACCGGCTCGGCATCCGGGTGCGGTATGCGTTTTTCCCAAGGCCAGGTCCGGGTTCCGATGCGTGGCGCAAGGCGGAAACGGTCTGGTGCTCCGCCAACCGTCAGGACTCCCTGACCAGCGCCATTCAGGGAAACGATCCCGGTAGCCCCAAGGCCACCTGCAAGACTCCGGTAGGCCGGACCTATGATCTTGGGAAGAACCTAGGGATGCTCGGCACGCCGGGAATCTTCACGGAACGCGGTGAGTACATCACCGGGTATCGCCCGCCCGCGCAACTCCTCGAGGTGCTGCGCACAGGCGAAGTTCACGGCGACTGATCGGCTAACGTTCCAACAACGATCGCTTGTTGGGTTTTCCCTTCCACGCGTCCGCGTCGGACGGGGCGTCCTTCTTTTCGTTGATCACGGGCCAGAGTTTCGAAAGCTCTGCGTTCAGTTTCAGGAACTCTTCCTGTCCCGCAGGCAGGTCCTCTTCGGAATAGATTGCCTCGGCCGGGCACTCCGGTTCGCACAGCGTGCAATCGATACACTCGTCCGGGTCAATCACGAGGAAGTTAGGCCCGACGTGGAAGCAGTCAACCGGGCAAACTTCCACGCAATCCTGATATTTACACTTGATGCAGTTTTCGGTGACGACGAACGTCATGATCGGAGCGCCTGTGTCGGATGGACGGTCTTGATCGACCGCAAACTCCCATTCTACCTCAGGTTGGCATTTTCTCGCGCCAGTGGGACCGGTCGAAATCCGCAAAGTGGTGCTGTTCTTGGCCTGACCGCCGGTCTTCAAGATACCGGCGCAATGCAAAATCGACGCTGGGGAAGGCGATCTGTGCCCACGGAATGTCCTGCGGTCGAACGAGATCCACCTCGAGGCTCTCCGTGCCTGCCGCGTAATGTGGCGCGTCGAGGCGGGCGCGGAACATGACGTGTACCTGGTGGGCGTGCACGACATTCACCACCGCCAGCAAGCTGCCGATTTCGACCGCCGCTCCCGCTTCTTCCAGGCACTCCCTTGCAGCGCCGCCGGCAAGGGTTTCGACGTTCTCCATGAAGCCCGCCGGGATGGTCCAGTAGCCGAGTCGGGGCTCGATGGCGCGGCGGCACAACAGGATCCGGCCGTCGTGCTCAGGGACGCATCCCACCACGATTTTCGGGTTCTGATAGTGGATCGTCGCGCAGGCGGTGCAGACGTGCCTGGCGAGATGGTCCCCGTCGGGAACACGCAGGTTGACCGGCTGACCGCAATCGCTGCAATAGTTCATCGGACGACCTGTCCTGTGGTGCCGGTGGAGGGACTCGAACCCCCACGCTTTTGGCGTCTGATTTTGAGTCAGATGCGTCTACCAATTCCGCCACACCGGCGCGGGCCGCATCCTAACACGCCCACGACTTGATCGAAATGTCCTTAATATGGATGCTGATCGGAAAGCTTACTTCCAGAGGAATGCCCACATGCTGCGTACCGTCCGCTTTCTGCCGCTTGGCGCGCTCCTGCTGCATCTCCCCACGTGGGCTGCGGAGCCTGTGACCGGGCCCAAGGAGTCTGCTGCCGTGCAGGCTGCCCAGGCACGGCTGGATGCCGCTGCGAACGAACTGGCCGAAATCGTCGCGCGGGAACATCCCGGCTCACCGGCACCGATGAAGATCGAACTGCGCGTTGCACGGGACGGTGACCTTTCGCCAGGGCCCGGCGGTCCCGCGACTGACGTCCGCATGGAGCGCCGCGTCGTCCTCGCGGGTCCGGACGACATCCGGATGGGAGATCCGCGTCCCTTGGTGCAGTTGTACAAGCACGAGATGCACGGGCCCATCCCGGATGATCTGCGCCGACGGCCAGCGTTCCCCGATTTGGAACTCGCATCGCTCAGCCCTGCGTTGGGAAAGTATTTCGGTGCGTCCTCGGGAGTATTGGTCGTTCGGGCTGGGCATGCGGCAGGCCTTCAGGATGGTGATGTCATTACCCAGATCGGCCAGAGGGCGGTGGACACTGCCGAGCGTGCGCGTGCCATCCTCGACACGTACGGTCCAGGCGAGCCGGCACCCGTAACGCTCTACCGCGAGCGCCGCCCGCTGGACTTGAAGGTGCCTGTCGAAGCGACGAGGGTGCCGAGTGACCGTTGAACGAACAACGCCGTCCGACACACTGCCGTACAGGAAATCCGACTTTTCATTCGAGTTGCCGGAGCGGCTGATCGCTCAGGCTCCGGCCGCCAGCCGGGGCGGCAGCCGGCTGCTCGTGCTGAACGGCGCGGATGGCAGCGTAGAGGACCGGCAGTTTGCCGAACTGCCCTCCTTGCTGCGGCGGGGCGACCTTCTCGTGCGCAACGACACGCGCGTCCTGCCGGCGCGGGTGCACGGTCGAAAGCGCACCGGCGGCGCTGTCGAGGTGCTTGTCGAGCGCCTCGTGTCGTCCCGTCAGGTCATTGCGCACGTGCGCGCCAGCAAGGGCGCACGCGTCGGTCATGTGATCGAACTGCCAGGTGGTGCGGAGGCGAGGGTAGTCGGTAATGAGGACGGGCTCGCCGTCCTTGAATTCGACCGCCCCGTTGCAGACTACCTTGAAGAGCACGGACACATGCCGCTGCCGCCCTATATTTCGCGCGCGGATGCGCCGGACGACCGCAACCGCTACCAGACGGTCTATGCACGCTCCGCGGGTGCCGTGGCAGCGCCGACCGCGGGGCTTCATTTTGACGAACCCATGTTCGAGCGCTGCCGGTCGCTCGGCGTCGAGATTGCGGATGTGACGCTGCATGTCGGTGCCGGCACTTTTCAGCCGGTGCGGACCGAGGACCTGAGTGAGCACAGGATGCACTCGGAATGGGTGCGGGTACCACAGGAAACGGTTGTGGCCGTCGAGCGTACGAAAAATGCAGGCGGTCGGGTGATCGCTGTCGGTACGACCGTGGTGCGCTCGCTGGAATCCGCGGCAGCCAAGGGCCGCCTCGGGCCGTTCGAGGGGGAAACCCGGATTTTCATTACGCCCGGCTATGGTTTCCGGGTGGTGGATGCGATGGTGACCAATTTTCACCTGCCGGAATCGACACTGATCATGCTGGTCAGCGCATTTGCCGGACGCGACGCCGTGCTGGCGGCGTACCGGCATGCGATTGCGCAAAGTTACCGCTTCTATTCCTATGGGGACGCAATGTTTGTCACGCCGAGGAACCTGCGGAGGGCTGCTGATTGAAATTCACGCTTGAAACCACTGACGGGGCGGCCCGCCGCGGCGAACTTGCGTTTGCGCGCGGTACTGTGCAGACGCCGGCCTTCATGCCGGTCGGGACCTACGGGACGGTCAAGGCGATGACCCCGGAAGAACTGCTCGACCTCGGTGCCGAGATGGTGCTCGGGAATACCTTTCACCTGTGGTTGCGCCCGGGCCTTGAGATCATCGCGGCGCACGAGGGCTTGCACCGGTTCATGCATTGGCAGGGTCCCATCCTGACCGACTCAGGCGGCTTTCAGGTCTTCAGCCTCGCGAAGTTGCGCAAATTGACCGAGGAAGGCGTGAAATTCCGCTCGCCGGTCGACGGCTCCGAAGTGTTCCTCTCTCCAGAGGAATCCATGCGGATCCAACGGGTCCTTTGCTCCGATGTGGCGATGCAATTCGACGAATGCACCCCGTATCCAGCGACCGAGGCGCAGGCGCGCACTTCCATGGAACTCAGCCTGCGGTGGGCGAAGCGCAGCAAGTCCGCCTATTACGGCGAGTCGGGGGAGGCGCCGGGAGTGCTTTTTGGCATCGTGCAGGGCGGGATGTACCGGTCGCTGCGGGAGGCGTCCTGGGCGGGGTTGGCCGAGCTGGACCTGCCTGGGCACGCCGTGGGAGGTCTTGCCGTGGGGGAACCCGAGGAGGAGCGGTTGCGGGTGCTGGAAGAAACGGTGCCGCTCATGTCGGTGGACCGGCCGCGCTACCTGATGGGCGTGGGCAGGCCGGAGGACATCGTGGAGGCCGTTGCGCGGGGTATCGATATGTTTGATTGCGTGATGCCCACACGGCATGCGCGCAACGGCCATTTGTTCACTTCCACCGGGACACTGAACATCCGCAATGCGCGCCACGCGTCGGATACCGCGCCGGTGGAAGAGGGCTGCGGGTGCTACACCTGCCGACATTACTCGCGGGCCTACCTGAGGCATCTCGACAAAACTGCCGAAATTCTGGGCAGCAGACTGAATACGATTCACAATCTTTATTATTATCAGAGACTTATGAAAGAGTTGCGCGCAGCCATCCGAGAGCACCGTTTTGCGGCGTGGCGCAGCGACTTCCACCGCGCCCGGACGGGCGCGGAAGCGGGTGTGGCATAATCCGCGCTTACGCCCTCAAAAGGGTCTTTGGGAATCATCCAGATGGATTTTCTGATTTCGAGTGCGAACGCCCAAGCCGCCGCGGGAGCCGGCGGTCCCAGCAACCTGAGCCAGATGCTGGTCATGGTGGCCTTGTTCGGCGCGTTCTACTTCATGCTCATCCGGCCGCAGCAGAAGCGGGCCAAGGAAGCCCGGGAAATGGTTTCCAAGCTCGCGGTAGGCGACGAGGTGGTGACGGCCGGCGGTATTCTGGGCCGCATCACGGCGGCAGGGGATGTGTACCTGTCCATCGAAATCGCCCGTGACACCACGATCCAGCTGCAGCGCTATCAGGTCGTTCAGCTGCTGCCGAAAGGCACTTACAAGAGCGTCTGACCGACGCCCGACGCGGAGCACAGTTCCCGAATGAACCGCTATCCCCTTTGGAAGAGCCTGCTGTTTGCAGGCGTGATGGTCCTTGCCTTGCTCATTGCCCTGCCGAACCTGTTCGGACAGGCGCCGGCCCTGCAATTGTCCCGCAAGGACGGCGAGCTTTTCACCGGCACTGTGGCGCTGGACCAGGTCACGGCAACCTTGGCCAAGGAGCACCTGGACGCGGATGCAGCCTACGTGCAGGCCGGCCGCATCATGTTGCGTTTCAAGGACGTCCCGACCCAGTTGCGGGCCCGCGACGCCATCGATGCCTCGGCGGCGGACGCCTACGCCATTGCCACGACGCTGACCTCCCGTGCGCCGGAGTGGACACGTTCGCTCGGACTTAAACCGATGAGTCTGGGCCTGGACCTGAGGGGCGGCATTTACCTGGTCTACGAGGTCGACGTTGACGGCGCGGTCAAGCAAGTGCTGACGCGGCTGGAACGTGACTACCGTCTGGCGCTGCGCGAAAAGAAACTGCAGTACGAATCAGTCGAGGGTGGCGCGGGTGGCGTGGAGGTCGTGTTCAAGGATTCGGCCACGGCGGCGAGCGCCCAGAAGGTGCTGGAGGGCGTCGACTCGAACGTGACGCTGGCCGGTTCCGCGGACGGGTTGACGATACGCGCCACGCTGTCGCCCGCCCAGGTGAAGCAGAGGCAGGACTTCGCCATCCAGCAGAACATCACGGCCCTCGGCAATCGCGTCAATGCGCTTGGCGTGTCCGAGGCCAGTGTCCAGCGCCAGGGCGCGAATCGCATCGCCGTGCAGTTGCCGGGGGTTCAGGACGCCAGCGAGGTGATCCGCCTGCTTGGCAAGACGGCGACACTTGAAGTGCGGCTGCAGAGCGACGCCGGTAACGCCATGGAGGCACAGGCCACCGGGCGGGCGCCGCTGGGGACCAAACTTTACAAGGACCGCAATGGGCGCCCGGTGCTACTGAAGCGCGACGTCATCGTGACGGGCGAACAGCTGACGGACGCAACGTCGTCGTACCAGAACGGAGAACCTTCGGTGAGCGTGCGCCTCGATGCGCGCGGCGGCGATGAGATGCTGCGCACGACTCAGGAAAATCTCGGCAAGCCGATGGGAATTGTCTTCATCGAGAAGGAGCGCCAGCTGCGGGATCAGGATGGCCAGAAAGTCGCGGTCGACGTCACCAAGGAGCAGGTGATTTCCTTGGCGACCATCCGCGGCGTGTTCTCCTCGCAGTTCAATATCACGGGGCTGACGGCCCGCGAAGGCCAGGAATTGGCGAAGTTGCTGCGTGCGGGAGCCCTTGCGGCACCTGTCTATATCGTCGAGCAACGCCTCATCGGGCCGAGTCTCGGTCAGGACAACATCGACAAGGGTGTGCGTGCCCTTGAGATCGGTTCGGTGGCCCTGTTCGTCTTCATGGCCGCTTACTACAGCCTGTTCGGCCTCGTGGCGAATTTGGTGCTCGTCTGCAACGTCGTGCTGTTGACCGCATTCCTGTCGCTGTTTGGCGCGGCCCTGACGCTGCCGGGTATCGCGGGCATCATGCTCACGGTTGGTATGGCCGTTGACGCCAACATCCTGATCTACGAGCGTATCCGCGAAGAAATCCGCCTTGGAGTGACGCCTCACGCCGCCATCAAGGCGGGTTTTGAAAAGGCGTTTTCCGCCATCGGTGACGCCAACGTGACGACCCTCATCGCAGGTGTCGTCCTCTGGTCGTTCGGTACCGGCCCGATCAAAGGCTTCGCCGTGGTTCTGTCGGTCGGTATTCTGACGACCCTCTTCACCGCTTTGATGGGCAGTCGCACGGTGATCGGTCTGGTATGGGGCCGAATGGCAACCATTTCGCGGTTGCCGGTCTGATTTCGGGGAGACGATAAGCATGGAATTTTTCCACTCGGTACCACGCTACCGTTTCATGGCGGTACGCAAGATCTGCTACGTCATCTCTGCCCTCATCATCGTGGGGTCCATCGTCGCGGAAGCTGTACACGGCCTTAACCTTGCCGTGGACTTCACCGGTGGTGTCGTGATCGAGGCTGCCTACTCGGGCACTGCGGACCTGGACGGGACTCGCAATGCGCTGAAGTCGGCCGGATACACCGAAGTGACCGTGCAAAATTTCGGTTCCTCCAAGGATGTGCTCGTGCGGCTGCCGCCGCTGGGCGAGAAGGAATCTGCCAATGGGGTGACCTCGAAGGTCGAGGCGGCCCTCAAGACTGTGGATGCCGGAGTGCAGTTGCGGCGTACGGAAGTCGTCGGGCCGCAGGTGGGTCGGGAACTGGTGGTCAAGGGCATGCAGGCCATGGCAATCACAGTCCTTCTGATCCTTCTCTACATTGCCATGCGCTTTCGTTGGAAATTCGGTGTCGGTGCCGTCTTGGCAACCCTGCATGACCCGTTCGTGGTGGTCGGCGTGTTTGCCCTCACGGGGATGACTTTCGACTTGACCGTGCTCGCGGCGGTGTTGGCGGTGATCGGTTACTCCATCAACGAAACGGTCGTCGTCTTCGACCGCGTCCGCGAACTTTTCCCCGTGATGCGCAAAGAGACTCCGGAAGAGGTTTTTGACCGCGCCATCAATGAGACGCTGTCCCGTACCGTCATCACGAAACTGGCGACGCTGATCGTTGTGGTGGCGCTGTATCTTTTTGGCGGTGAGTCGTTGCGCGGGTTTGGTCTTGCGCTCATCGTCGGGATCATCGCAGTAACCTACTCCTCGATGTTCGTGGCCAGTGGTGTCGCCTTGGATCTTGGTTCCTCGCACCGAGACCTGATGCCGGCCGAGCGCCGTGCGCCGATCGACGATCTGCCATAGGCTGAGTTCAGGCAAATACGGCCATGATTGAACTGCTGCTCGACCCGTCGACCTGGGTGGCGCTGTTTACCCTGACCGCGCTCGAGGTTGTGCTGGGTGTGGACAACCTCGTGGTGCTGGCCGTTCTCGTCTCCCGCCTGCCGCGCAGTCGCCAGCAGCGTGCAAGGACGGTGGGGTTGATGCTCGCGATGGGGACGCGGATTGTTCTTCTCTTCTCCATCGCCTGGCTTGCGTCGCTGACTCAGCCTTGGCTGCGCCTGTTCGATCAGGAGATCTCTGGTCGTGACATGGCGCTTATCGGTGGCGGGCTGTTTTTGCTGGCGAAGAGCGTGCTCGAAATTCATTCAGCGGTCGAAGGCAGTGCCCCGGAGTCCACAGCCGAGGTTTCCGTTCGCCGCGCATCCGCGAGCTTTGTCGGGGTCATCACCCAGATCGCTTTGATAGACATTGTCTTCTCGCTCGACTCGGTATTTACGGCGATCGGGTTCGCCCAGCGGATCGAGGTGATGGTGGCGGCCATCGTGCTGGCGATGATCGCAATGATGTTCGTCGCCGCACGCGTCGGACGTTTCATCGAAGAACACCCGACAGTGAAGGTGCTGGCGCTTGCGTTCCTGCTGCTGATCGGCGTTGCGTTGATCGCGGACGGATTCGACCTTCATATTCCGAAGGGCTATCTGTATTTTGCGATGGCCTTCGCCATCTTGGTTGAAGTCGTCAACATGCGGGCCCGATCGCGGGTTCGGGGCAACGAGCCAAACGGATAATCATGGACAGTACCGATTTCGGATCGGTCGATGTTTCTCAGGAGCGCTATGCGGCCCAGGCCCACCATTCGGGGCCATGGTATCTGCTCGCCCTTGGCGCCTTGGGTGTGGTCTATGGCGATATCGGGACGAGTCCGCTGTACGCCTTCAAGACTTGCCTACAGGCGGTTGCAGGCGTCGAAGGCGCCACGTCGCCGGCAGTCGTGCTGGGCTTGCTGTCGCTCGTATTCTGGGCCATCACGCTGGTCGTGACCGTCAAGTACGTCGGAATCGTCATGAATGCCGACAACCGTGGTGAGGGAGGCGTTCTCGCGCTCACGGCGCTCGTGGTCGGCGAGGGCCGGCCGAAACATCCTTTCCTGCTGTCGGCATTGGGGTTGGCCGGCTGCGCATTCTTTTACGGTGATGGCACCATCACCCCGGCCGTTTCGGTGCTCTCGGCGGTCGAAGGACTGGAACTCGCCGACCCCAATTTCGCGCGCGCGGTCGTGCCACTGTCGGTCATCGTGCTGATTGTGCTTTTCTCGGCGCAGCGGCACGGTACGGGCAGTATCGGCAGGTTCTTCGGCCCTGTCATGCTGCTCTGGTTTGGCGTGCTCGGGGTGCTGGGGCTTCGACAAGTCCTGCAGAACCCTGGCGTATTGCTCGCGATGAATCCCTGGTACGCCGTCCGTTTTGTGCTGCAGCACCCGGCCATCAGTGGTGCGGTGGCTGCTGCCGTCTTCCTCGCCGTAACCGGTGGCGAGGCGCTGTACGCGGATCTCGGGCACTTCGGCAAGAAACCGATCCGGATCGCTTGGTTTGCTCTGGTTTGGCCGGCCCTGATCCTCAACTATTTTGGCCAGGGCGCATTGGTCTTGGCGCATCCCGCCACCGCAACCGATCCGTTTTATTATCTCGCACCCCAGGGGTTTCTCCTGCCTCTTGTCCTGCTGGCAACGGCCGCAACGATCATTGCCTCGCAGGCCGTCATCTCGGGCGTGTTTTCCATGACCCAGCAGGCGCTGCAACTCGGCTTCTTGCCGCGTATGAAAGTCATGCAGACCTCCGACGAGGCGATTGGCCAGATCTACGTGCCCGCAGTCAATACGTTCCTGGGGCTCGCCACGATCGGCCTTGTGTTCTCATTCCGGTCCTCTGATGCGCTCGCAGGCGCCTATGGCATTGCGGTCGTCTGCACCATGCTGATCACCTCGGTGCTTATCGATGTGCTTTTGGCGCACCGTCGCAAGCTGGACCGTACCGCCGGAGTCATGCTGGCGATCTCTCTGCCACTGGGGTTGATGGACATCGCGTTCCTTCTGTCCAATGTCGAGAAAATTCCTCAGGGCGGCTGGTTCCCGTTGCTGTGCGGGCTCGTCGTCTTCGTCACGATGCGCAGCTGGATCCGCGGGCGCAAAGTAGTTGCCGAACAGTCGGGACGTCACGAGAGGTCGGCCAAGCATTTTCTTGATGACCTGGAGCGGGTCCCCGTCACGATCGTGCCGGGAACCGCCGTCTTCATGACCAGCCGCTCCGGGGCGGTCCCGGCCACGCTGACTCGCAATGCACGCTCCAATGGAGTGCTGCACGAGCACACCGTGCTGCTTTCCATCGTCACCGAGAGAATCCCGCGCGTCGCGCGCGGGGGGCGTCTGAAAGTGGCCCGCCTTGCGCGGCATCTCTGGAGCGTCGAGATCCATATCGGATTTGTCGAGCGAGCCGATGTGCCACGCTTGCTCAAGGAGGCCGAAAGGCTGGGCCTCGGGTTCCGTACCGATGACGCGACATATTTCCTCGGTCGGGACGATATCGTGCTTTCCAGCCCCCGTGGAATGGCCCAGTGGCGCAAGCGGCTGTTTGCCTTCATGGCTCGCAACGCCGAGTTCGCGGGTACCCACTACTCGCTGCCACCGGAGCGGATCATCGAGCTGGGCGGTCAGGTCGAGATCTGAACTGACCCCGGATGCGGGCAGTTGCCTTCGACGGGTCGTTCGTGCGTACAATCGGGCGGTCTAACCGGGGGTTCCATGAAGCAGTTCAGAATCAAGCCGCTCGATGAAATTCTCGCGACGGCCGAGAAAAAGTCATTGCACCGTTCGCTCGGTGCCTTCCAGCTGACCATGCTCGGCATTGGCGCCATCATCGGCACCGGCATCTTCGTGCTGACCGGCACTGGCGCGCTGACGGCGGGCCCGGCGCTGATGGTGTCGTTCATCATTGCCGCCGCCGCCTGCGGATTCGCGGCACTCTGTTATGCGGAATTTGCTTCTGCGATTCCAGTGTCTGGGTCGATCTATACGTACAGCTACGCCACGCTTGGAGAAATCGTCGCGTTCCAGGATGCGCGCCACGGTGTAGCGCGAGCAGAGGCGCACCATGTCCTCGAACTTCAGCGGTTCG